>JBBRDL010000168.1:0-7466 GCA_038203965.1 Chitinophagales bacterium
ATGGCTCCGAAAACCCCGGGGTTAATAGTTCACGCGGCTAGTTGAAAATTTCTACTGCTCCTTGTTCCTTGTTCCTTCTTCCTTGCTCCTTGTTCCTTGCCCCGTCCAGATTTTTTTTCAAAATCTGTCTCCCCTGTGTTCCTCCACTTCGTTGCTTTCAGCAACATGGCTCCGAAAACCCCGGGGTTAATAGTTCACGCTACTAGTGGAAAATTTCCACTGCTCCTTGTTCCTAGCTCCTTGTTCCTTGTTCCTTGCTCCTAGCTCCTTGCTCCCTGTTCCTTGTTCCTAGCTCCTAGCTCCTTGTTCCTTGCTCCTTGTTCCTTGCTCCTAGCTCCTTGCTCCTTGTTCCTTGCCCCGTCCAGATTTTTTTACAAAATCTGTCTCCCCTGTGTTCCTCCACATTGTTGCTTTCAGCAACATGGCTCCGAAAACCCCGGGGTTAATAGTTCACGCTACTAGTTGAAAATTTCCACTGCTCCTTGTTCCTTGTTCCTTGTTCCTTGTTCCTAGCTCCTAGCTCCTTGTTCCTAGCTCCTAGCTCCTTGCTCCTTACTCCATGTTCCTAGCTCCTAGCTCCTTGCTCCTTTCTCCTTGTTCCTTGTTCCTTGTTCCTTGTTCCTTGTTCCTAGCTCCTTGCTCCTAGTTCCTTGCTCCTAGTTCCTTGCCCTCAGCTCCTAGCTCCTTGCCAAATAAAATCACCACCGCAATACTCAGAAAAAAGAAGGTCCCTAGCTTATCCGTCTCTACTGTATCATTGAGTGTCAGAATAAACAGATTGGAGCAAAACGAAATCAACGCCGCCATCAGAAATTGTTTCTTTGGTCCCGGGGACATCTTATGATACGTCTGTTCGCCAATAAGTAATACAGCCACCAGCAAGACAAGAAAAATCAACAACCCGATCATACCTTGCTCCACTGCTACCATCAGGTAATAATTATGCATGCCTGAATGCTCAGGATTATCACTCACATAGGTCGTAAAGTGTCTGTCTACATAGCTATGATAGATATTGTAAAAACTTGCCGGGCCAAAACCAGCCCATGGTTTTTCCAGCACCATATAGTAGCCTGCAACCCAACGATAGAACCTTTCCACCGTAGAAATATCCTCCATGTTGTAGGTGGCAGAGACAAGGTCATCAAAATTTTTGTGCGTTATCGTCTTTTCATAATTGGGCGAATAACTGATATAGTTGTTGTCATACGCCAGCCATCCTACGAGCATGATTCCAAACGCCAATGCTATGGGTATAGCGATTCGCATGAGGCGCATCCGTATGATCATAAAAGCGCCAACACTTAATGGCACGCAAAGCCATGCAGCACGTGTATAAGAGAAATAGATCCCTATCAACATCAGACCAAGGGCCACCCATAAAAATCGTTTGACCCATTTGTTTTCAAACCATCCCCGCATAAACCACACATAGGGGAGCAGGATACCCAGGCAACACGCATAGTCTACGTGATTGCGGTAGATAGGTATGACTGCATTATTGATCGTTGAAAAAGTAAATCCATATTGACTATGCCTGGCCAGGATAATGATGATCGTCAATACCAGTGGGATGATCACCACCAGTCCCCAGGTTTTGAAATCTTTGACATCCTTGAACAGGAGCAGCGGGATAATAATAAAACAAATGAGATACCACGATTTGGCCAGTGTGTATTTAAAAGAAATCATTGGTTCCTGAGAGATGACAGAAGTAAAAATGATCCAGAAAAAATGGACCACGAGCAGGATAAAGACAGGATGAAATATGAACCTGAAATCCAACTTGTCATGGTGGAGATAGAGATATACTGGTAGCAATATACAGGACAACCACATCAGCGGCTCTGCGGGAAAATCCGTTGAAAGCCCTCCTGGCAAGTCAACTTCCACAGCAAATGGAATCGTAAACCAGATCGCCAGGTATAAAACTCTGAAATCCCGTAGACCCCACGCCAGCGCCACGAGGCCCGTTGGAACCACCAACAGGATCCACTCTTCAGTCGCAAGGTATGCCAGGAGGCATAGGAATAAGAAGACCACCAGCCCTGCAAACAAGGCACCGCCTTGCCTGAATGGAGAAATGATCCGGCTGGAAATTACTGACATCACGCCAAAGATATGGGTTGCCTGCCAATATGTCTGCGGGTGGTAAGCAGCGCAAATACATTCCAACGCCATTTCTATTTCAATACGAAGACCGATAGCCATCCGACAGGATAAAACTCTATTTTTACCCTCTTCAACCAATCTGTGTGCCGTGCTCGAATTCTTTAAAAAGAATCATGTTTTCAATAGTCTTTTGCTTTTGCCTTATGCATTGGTGATCCGCAGCGTGGTGATTCTCTTTCCTCAAGCACGCATCCCCGGGGAGATTTTCGGCAGCTGGGGAGGCGATCTTATCAGCTTGACCCATACCTGGGGAGTAGGGGAGTTTTTGTTATCCACCTTCCTTGTCTTTGTTCAGGCAGTGATCATCAATAGACTTTTTATCAGGCAAAGCATGATCGGAGAAATCAACCTTTACCCTGGACTGTGCTATGTACTACTGACCTCCATGCACCCCTCATTTATCAGCATTTCCTCCCTTTTATGGGCCAATACCACGATGTTGATTGCCTTTAGTTATCTTTTTGATGTCCTCAAAAAAGATAGACAAGAGGAAACCAGGTTTATGGCCGGATGGTGGCTGGCTGTTTCCGGACTTTTGTATTCCCCCTTTTTTATATTATTATTTTTTGGTCTGCTGGCGATGAGCATGCTCAAGACCCTTAAAGTCAAAGACATTTTCCAGTTTCTGACCGGGTACATCAGTCCGTTTTTAATAGGATGGATGGTGCGGGTCATTATCACCAAAGACATGAGCCCGGTCCTGCTGGATATGTTCGCCTCTTTTGGGCTGCCACAATTCGGTCCTATGTACAATCTGGCAGACATAGTCACACTTTCTGTTATGGCTTTATTGCTGCTGATCAGTCTTTTAGGATATTCCCAGATCATCGCCAGGAAAAATATTCATGCTCAGAAAAAAATTGACGTCATGTATGCCCTGGTGTTTTTCAGCATCCCGATGGCCCTCTTTATCTCCACTATTTCTATTCAATACCTGCTGATCCTGGTCGTCCCGTTTTCACTCTTTATGGCCATTTTGTTGCGGGTCATTAAGCACCCTGCTGTGGCTGAATCCCTGCATTTCATTCTGTTTGTTGCAGCTATTGTCACCCAGTTTCTGTTTCTAGTGTGAACCCGGAAAGGGTATATTATAAAAACGTGTTCCTGCGTTTAACCAATGATATGCTGAGAATATTCTACTCTTTCCTGCCATACGTCCTGATTATTGCATGAGCCAGATGACCTGGACATATATCGCTGATGATGGGTCCCACCATAAGATCGGGCTCTTTCATGGCGAGAATACAGGACATCTGCTGGTCTATTGCAATGCGAGGATCGTCGTCATAGATTTTAGTGTCCTATCCAGCAGGAATTATTCTTTCTTCATCAATGATGAGCTCTGTGACCTCGCCGTGGAAGAAAAGGAGGGGAAGTTTCTATATGGCTTTAAGGTGGATCAGGTCACTGATACCCCCCGAAACCGCGGACGACGCAAAATGATCCGCGCTGAAGAGCACCAAAGCCTTTTGATCGGGGCGGTGTTTATTCTACTGATTATTCTGGTGGCCTATTTAGTATTTCGTTTTAATAGCTAATTTTGCCGCCCCCATGGTAGAACAATTAGATACCCATATAGAATCTCTCATTTTTGTAGCCCAGCAGCCGGTCAAACGCGAGGATATCAAGTACAACCTTGAAAATGCCCTTCAGGTAACCATTGATGAGACCAGTGTTGATGAAGCATTGCTCCGTCTGCAAGAGAAATATTGGGACGATAACTTCGCCATCGAGATTGTCGAAGTGGCCGAAGGCTTTCAGTTTGTCACCAAAGGCGCTTATCATCATATCGTAGGTTCATACCTTAAGCAACTGACCAAGAGGCGATTGTCAAAGGTTGCTCTGGAGACGTTGGCCATTATAGCCTACCGCCAACCTGTCTCCCGCTCGGAAATAGAACAAATCAGAGGTGTCAATGCAGATTACGCGATCGACAAACTCCTGGAAAAGGAAATGATTGAAATCGCAGGCAGATCTTCAGGCCCGGGGAAGCCCTTGCTCTACACCACCAGCGGAAAATTTATGGATTATTTCGGGCTGAGATCGATTGAGGATCTTCCCCAACTGAAAGAATTCCAGGCCCCGATCGACGAAATTGGTGAACCTTCTTCCCTGGAAGAGGTTGTATCCTTTGAACTTACCCACCAGCAAAATGAAGAACCTCGCCAGTTATTGGCCGCAGACGAATCAGAATAATCTCCTTTTATGAGTGATGCCCTCGTCAACAGAGTGGCCTCCAGCGGCCTGATCACCCTCAAACCCGAGGAATGGGCTCCTGCTTCCAGACCACTATCCTTTGATATGAAGGATTATCTCTTCATGGAGATGATTCTCAAAGAACAGGATTTCAGAGACAGTATGAAATCACATGACTGGACCTCATACAGTGATCAGGTGCTATGTGTGTATTGCTCTACCGATGCGATCATTCCGAGTTGGGGTTTCATGCTTGTTGCTACAATGGCGTCTCCATTTGCTAAAGAAGTTTTCTTTGGCACACCCGATCAATGGGTCAGCAGACAATTGTTACAATATATCGAACAACTCGATCTAACACCCTATGCAGATCAGCGGATCATCATCAAGGGCTGCAGCGATCACGTAGCCATCGGTCCTGAAATATATGTAGCCCTTACAGGCAGGTTAGTCCCTGTCGTCAAATCACTGATGTTCGGTGAGCCTTGCTCTACGGTTCCGGTATTTAAGCGTTCCAAAGGAGCCTGATAATTCAGTACCTTTCCACGGTGTACACCATATCCACCATTGCCGGCCTTTTTCCTGATGGAACTCACATCCTTCGTGAACCGGATGCTCCTGTAAAAAATGTTTGTATTGACAGCCGTAAAGCAGCTTGGCAGCCGCAAGCGATTTTTCTTGCGTTGCAGGGTGCGCGTGCAGACGGACATCGGTATATCCAGGATGCCTGGAATCAGGGCGTCAGAAATTTTTTAGTACAAGAGAATATTGATCTTACTCACTTACCTGAAGGCAACTATGTGCGAGTGCCCAATGTGCTTGAAGCATTTCACATTATCGCCGCACATCACCGTAATCATTTTACCGGAAAGGTTATAGCCATCATCGGGAGCAACGGCAAGACATGGGTGAAAGAATGGCTTTATATGCTTATGTACCGTGACCTGTCGGTCTATCGTAGTCCAGGCAGTTATAATAGCCAGGTAGGAGTGCCATTATCTGTCTGGAATATTCCTTTGGATACCTCGTATGCCATCATTGAAGCAGGCATATCCAGTCCGGGTGAAATGATAAAACTTCAGCGAATCATCAAACCAGATGTGGTGGTGTTTACCCATTTCGGTGATGCACATGATGAAGGATTTGGTGGTGACATGCATGCAAAGTTGAATGAAAAACTAATCATGTGTACGGATGCAACTTCTATTGTATTTCCGCATGATCAGCTATTGGTCTATGAGACCATTCATGAATTATTTCCTGATAAATTTCAATTCACGTTTAGTGCACAGGGTGCAGGTCTGGTCAATGGTGTAGCTCAAAAACAAGATGATACCTCGAAGGTCACAGTCAATATTGAAAATCAAACCTATACGTACCACATTCCGTTTACAGGTGTTGTGCCTGTTACCAATAGTCTTGTCTGCCTGACCACTTTTGTTGCTCTTGGTATTCCTTTGGACAGCAGGTTGAAAATGTTTGAAGATCTGCAGCCTATCGATATGCGACTCAAAGCGGAAGATGGTATACAGCGTTGTGTGCTGATCAATGACAGTTACAGTCTTGATCTTGATTCTTTACAGTATGCATTGGAGAGTCTTGATATCGCCGGGCAGACACAACAAAAGACGCTCATCCTCTCCGATCATGCGTATGGAAGGCCGGGTATCTATGAAGATTTGGCTAGAATGATTTCGGGTGCAGGAGTGGATAAGCTGATCTGTATCGGAAAAGAAGTGAGCACGCTGGTCTCATTGCTTCCTGCTACCATCAAAACGTACGCCTATCAGGATGTAGATGAAATGTTTCGGTTGGGAGCAATTGCAGATTTTAATAATGAAGTGGTGTTGCTCAAAGGTGCAAGACGTTTTGGTTTTGAACGTATAGCGCGACGATTGAGATTGAGATCACATAGTGCCGTATTGCATGTTGATTTCGGGGCGCTGGATAATAACCTCAGATACTTTTATAGAAAAATAAAACCCGGTGTCAAAAAGATAGCGGTAGTCAAAGCCAATGCGTATGGTGCGGGAAGTATGGAGGTATGTCGCTTTCTTTCCTGGCAACATGTAGACATGCTTGCTGTGGCGGTGATTGATGAAGGAATCGAATTGCGCGAAGCTGGATTATCGCTGCCGATCATGGTGCTCAATCCGGATCCGGAAGGGATGGATCTGATTCTGCATCACAATCTCGAACCCGAAATCTACAATGCACATATCCTGCGCAAATTGCTGACGCAATGTATCTATCAACAGGATCCTGCAGTGATTCATATCAAGCTTGACTCAGGTACGCATCGATTGGGATTCGGGCCGCATGATATCGATGAGTTGATTTCGATATTGCGGGATCAGCCATGGATTAAAGTAGGTACTGTATTCACACATCTCTCAGGAAGTGATGAGACGAAATGGGATTCGTTTACCCATGAGCAAGTGAGGCGTTTTGATGTGATGTACAAGGAGCTGGTGTATGGCTTGGGCTATTCTCCGCCCCGGCATGTGTTGAGTACCTCAGGTATTCTTCGTTTTCCGGAATATCAGTTTGAATATGTGCGGATGGGCATCGGCTTGTATGGTGTGGGTTTGCCTGAGCATCCTGAGTTGACGCCGGTGCATGCGCTTAAGGCAAGAATACTTCACATCCAACAAATCGAGCCGGGTGAGTCGGTGAGTTATTCGCGCAGTTTCATCACGGACATCCCTCGCACGATTGCTACTGTCAATCTTGGCTATGCAGATGGCCTTCCTCGTGTAGCAGGCAATGTTGGTTGTTCCTTTTTACTGCATGGACAACAAGCCCCGATCATCGGCAGAGTCTGTATGGATATGACCATGATCGATATCACCAACATCCCGGAGACCGCTATCGGTGACGAAGTGACCGTCTTTGATAAGACACAATCTGTCGAAGTCCTCGCGCAGAAATGTGGCACCATCACGTATGAGATCATGACCAATCTCAATCCGAGAATCAGGAAGGTGTATGAGCACGGGTGAAAATTAAAAATGATGGTTCGGCTATGCTCCCCAAACGGAAATGAAAAATGTAGGGACGCGTCACGAATGTTAAAAATTTAGGGGGAGGTGGCGAGC
>JBBRDL010000169.1:0-7400 GCA_038203965.1 Chitinophagales bacterium
ATCCTGCAACCTGAAAAGATAGGTTCCTCTTTGCATTTCACCCAGATCGAGCGCAATTGTTTCCCGCCTATCATCCACCTCAACCTCCACCTCCTTGACCGGAACACCAAGGATATTGAATATTTTAAGTTTGTACAATCCATGTGAAAGATCAGATAATTGAAATCGAACAACATCATAACTAGGATTCGGATAGGCAAAAATATCAGGTTTGGCAGGTTCTTCCGTAAAAATCCTTGTGACCAAAGGATGTGTCTTAAACTCAATACGGACAGGCTCTTCACTACTATTGAGCATGATCTCAGCGATTGGAATACCAGTTGTAGTAGACACAAAACGAACCAGTAAGGTCGTGGTCAATAATCGTATCCCCGGAACAAGGCTGGTGACATCTCTCCATGTCATACCATTCTTAATTTCAACTTTATATGCGCGCTTAATCTCCGTTTTATGACGGTAGACCTGGGTGACTTCCGTCGGAAGATATAAAGTGCCTTCTCCATCAATCACCGTTTCTTCAGCCATCGTCACAGTGACCCGACATGAATCGGGAAGCTGGGGAGGTGTCCATACACAAGTCATATCACGAGGCCAGACAAAAACTGAAATCATCTTGCCTCTATAGGAATTCTCCTCGCCTAGTACGCCGGTGAAAAATGGTTTGTACGCTGGGAATATATTGAAGGATAATCGTCCTCCGAGACACACAGGATTATTTTCGATCAACTGAATCATCTGTGTCACTTTACCCGAGATCTGCAGGATGGCATCGGTTTGTTTTCCATTGACAAGATTTGCAAACATTTTGTCGTCACGTTCACCGGACTGGACTATTCTACGGCTTAGGGCATAGGGTGCTTTTAATGAACGGAAGTCCCATATCTGTGCTGGCCCGGTCATTGTGAGCATTCGCAGATCAGGCAGGTAATCTTTACCATAATAAATGGTATCCTCAGCTAGCCTGTTCCAGTTCATCTGCTGAGCTCCTGCTAAAACCCAACAAAACCCACAGGTAAAACCAAGGAGGAGTCTTTTAATTATTGCATCCATTGGAGTCCTACAAATTTAGCGTACTCTCCCTTTAGTTGCATCAGAGAAGCATGATCACCTGTCTCCACAATCTTCCCATCCTGTAATACTAAAATCTGATCTGCATGCTGAATCGTCGACAAACGATGTGCAATCACAATCGATGTGCGTCCTTCCATAATCCGGGATAATGCTTCCTGCACTTGTCTTTCGGATTTGGAATCAAGTGAGGCTGTGGCCTCATCCAGAATCAAAATTGGTGGGTTCATGAGCAGTGCTCTCGCCAGCGTTATACGTTGCCGTTCACCTCCACTTAAGGTGCTTCCGCGATCACCGACCATCGTATCATATTGACGTGGAGTACTCATGATAAAGTCATGTATCTGGGCAATCTTTGCTACAGCAGTGACTTGTTCAAGGGTCGCTTCAGGATGGCCAAAAGCGATATTGTTAAACAAGGTATCATGGAATAATACAGGATCCTGATTGACAATACCCATCAGGCTTCTGAGTTGTTTAATATTCATATCGCGGATGTCAACTCCATCGATCCGGATACGACCTGCTGATACATCATGAAATCGTGGCAACAAATCTGCCAGTGTAGATTTACCTGAACCACTTGATCCGACAATGGCCAGAATCTGTCCTTTAGGAACACGGAGGTTTATATGCTGTAGCACCCATTCACCATCCTCATTGTAGCGAAAACCGACATTTTCTAAAGTGATTTCCTTTTGAAATGTATGCACTGGTTTAGCATGTGCTGCCTGTTCTATTTCTTCTTTATTGTCAAGCACTTCATTGACCCTGTCGACAGCGGCCAATCCTTTTTGAATATGGTAATAGGCAGAAGAAAATGATTTGGACGGCGCTATGACATTAAAAAAAGCGTATAAAAAAGCAAAAAAGGTTTCAGGTTTAATTTCTTCCTTGAAGACCAGCAGTGTACCGTACCATAACAACACTGCCACGATCGTAATGCCTAACACTTCAGATAAAGGAGATGAAAGATCACGACGGTACATAATCCGAGTCAACAATTTGCGATATGAATCATTGATCTTGCCGAATCGACCTTGTTGATATTCCTGTGCATTGAAACCTTGCACTATCCGCATACCATTCAGACTCTCTTCCACATGGATCATGAGTCCGGAAAGTTGCTGCTGCACTACTTTGGATTGACGCTTTAGGTTGCGGCTGATACGCCCGACGATAAAGGCCGTGAAAAAGATAAGTACGAAAACAAACAGTGTCAACCTGACACTGGTAAACATCATAAACGTGATACTCCCTATGATGACAATGGGTTCTTTAAAAAGCGATTCGATTACATTCAATATAGAATATTCTATTTCCTGAACATCCGTGCTGATCCTAGCCATCAGATCGCCTTTTTTTCCACGTGTGAAAAAAGCCAGAGGGAGGTTCATGTATTTTTTATAAATGGCATTCCGAATATCCCGCACAATACCATTCCTTACCTGCGCCATAAAAACGACAGAGAGATATCTAAAAATGTTTTTCAGTAAAAAGATTACAACAAAAGTAACGCATACAATGATGAGTGCTCTTTCTGCTGAATAGGTTTCCACAAGGTTTCCAAAAACATATTCAAGCCAGGATTGGATATTGCTCATGCTGAAAGCAACCGGTACAGGTGATGGGGTGACACGTCCGAAAATGATCTGAAAAAAAGGAATGATGATCGGGATGCTGATCACCATGCACAACGCCATCAGTATATTACACAGAATGTTGAGCAACAACGGACCCTTATAAGGCCTCAGGTAAAAGAATAGCTGACGAATGGGACTTTGCCCGGTCATAGGCATTAGTCTTCCAACTTGAAATTATCAAGGAAGCCGGTGTGAAAATCGCCGGATTTAAATTTGGGATCCTGCATCAATTTTTTATGGAAAGGGATCGTGGTATTGACACCTTCCACAATAAATTCATCGAGTGCCCTGATCATCTTCCTGATACAGTCTTCGCGTGTTGGTGCCTTGCAGATCAGCTTGGCTATCATGCTGTCATAATATGGTGGGATCGTATATCCGGCATACACATGTGTATCCACCCGTACCCCATGACCTTTTGGACTGTGGAAGGAAGTGATTGTACCAGGGCTAGGTCTGAAATTGTTGTATGGATCTTCTGCATTAATCCGGCACTCCATCGCATGACCATTAGGAAAATAATTCTTTCCTGAGATCGGAATTCCGGCAGCCACTTTGATTTGTTCTTTGATGAGGTCATGATCAATGACTTCTTCTGTCACGGGATGTTCTACCTGGATACGGGTATTCATCTCCATGAAATAAAAATTTTTGTGTTTATCAACAAGGAATTCAACAGTACCTACTCCTTCATAATTGATGGCCTTTCCTGCTTTGATAGCGGCTTTACCCATTTTATTCCTGAGTGATTCATCGAGGAAAGGGGATGGAGATTCTTCGAAGAGTTTTTGATGGCGACGTTGAATGGAACATTCTCTTTCTGATAAATGGACTACGTGGCCATGTTGATCACCGACTATCTGAAATTCGACGTGACGGGGTTCTTCGATAAATTTTTCAATATAAATCCCATCATTCCCAAAGGAGGCTTTTGCTTCCTGACGTGCTTTGTGCCATAGGTCTTCCAGATCTTTATCATTCCAGACGACGCGCATTCCTTTTCCTCCTCCACCAGCTGTTGCTTTCATGATGACGGGGTATCCTATTTCCTTCCCGATCTTACGTGCGTGCGCCACATCTTGTATCAATCCACCACTGCCAGGGACTACAAGGACACCGGCCTTGATCATCGTTTCTTTTGCAGTGATTTTATCGCCCATCTGCTTGATCATCCAGGGTGTCGGTCCGATAAACTTAACGCCATATTCTTTGCATACTTCTGCGAAGTCTGCATTTTCTGCGAGAAAGCCATAACCGGGATGAATAGCGTCTGCATTGGTGATCTCCATGGCCGCCATGATACGCGGAATACTCAGATAAGAATCACTTGACTTTGGAGGGCCGATACATACCGCCTCATCAGCGAAACGGACATGAAGACTGTTTTTATCAGCAGTGCTATATACAGCGACTGTACTGATGCCCATTTCCTTACAAGTACGTATCACGCGCAGGGCAATTTCACCTCTATTCGCTATAAGTATCTTTTTAAACATCCTGTGTGCTCTGATTAAAATATTCTGTTGGGTGAAACAAACCTGGTAACCACCTTAATTCACGCTTATCCGTTTGGATCAATCAAGAATAACAACTGGTCGTATTCGACAGGGGAAGCTTCTTCGACCATTATTTTGACCACCTTGCCGGCTACTTCCGATTCTATTTCATTAAATAGTTTCATTGCCTCAACGATACACACGACGCTACCAACCTCAATTGTATCGCCTGGCTTGACATACATCGGTTTGTCTTGAGATGCTGATCGATAGAATGTACCAACGATCGGAGATCTGATTTCAATCAGATTATCCTTCGCCGCGGTGGGAGCACTTACGACTCCATCATTTTCTGCTTCAGAGGTGGTTTTAGTCACCGGAGCAAATGGGGTAGCCGAAGATGCTGCAGGCGCAACAGGGATTGCAGCTGAAACTGGATGATAAGAAGGGTTGGCCTCCATACCCGAACGGGTACTCATGAAGTATTTGGTCTTTACAGAAAACTGAAGATCGCCCTGCTTGTATTTAAATTCAGCGAGTTCCAACCTGTTGACCAGTTTGAGTAACTCTTGTATTTCCTTTGAATCCATATCTGATAGTTATTTAGCCCTTTCAACATAATTCCCGCTGGAGGTATCAATTTTAATTTTCTCTCCTGCATCAATGAAAAGCGGAACTCTAACCTCGGCACCTGTTTCTACAGTCGCGGCTTTGAGAGTATTAGTTGCTGTATCACCGCGCAATCCCGGTTCTGTATAAGTTACCTCCAAGATAACATATTGGGGCAATTCAACAGACAGAGGAGTTTCCAATTCGGCATGAATCATGATTTCAACTTCAAGCCCCTCCTTCATCAGATTTGCATTTTCGATCATAGCTGGCTGAACGCATACCTGCTCAAAAGTTTCATTGTTCATAAAGTTATACCCCATGTCATCACTGTAGAGGTACTGGAATTTTCGGCGTTCCACCCTGACGTCATTTATAGTGTGTCCGGATTGAAACGTGTTATCGACGACTTTCCCTGTGGTGAGGCTTTTGAGCTTGGTCCTGACAAAGGCATTTCCTTTCCCAGGTTTAACATGCTGAAAATCAACTATATAATAAATGTCATTATTGTATTCAAGGCAGAGTCCTTTTTTGATATCTGCTGTGGTAGCCATACGTATCTGGTTAAAGAATTTTATTAAAATGAGGTTGCAAATATAGGGCTTTTTGGACGCCCTATCACCCTACAAAACAAACCATTAAAAAGAAATACTGTGATCAGTACGCCCAGGTCCAGAGACTGGCACCCCATGTATACCCACCTCCAAAAGAGGTCAGGATGATCTTATCACCCGGCTTAAGCTGGTCTTCCCATTCCCATAGACAAAGTGGAATAGTAGCTGACGTGGTATTTCCATACTTCTGGATGTTGACCATAACTTTTTCCATGGGAAATTTGAGATAATCCGCTACTGCTTGAATAATACGGAGGTTCGCCTGGTGAGGTACTACATAGCGGATCTCATCAGCACTCAGATTATTCCGGCGCATAATTTCACTTACCGCCTCCGCCATTCCTTTGACAGCTGCTTTGAAAACCGGCTTCCCATCCTGGAAAAGAAAATGCCATTTCTTATCTACAGTCTCGTGGGTTGGTGGATTTTTCGAGCCTCCTCCTTTCATGTGCAGAAAATCCGCTCCAGCACCATCGACTCTCATCCAGGAATCTTCAAGGCCAAACCCTTGATCACTGGGCTGCAATAATATCGCCGCTGCGGCATCCCCAAAAAGTATGCAGGTAGCTCGGTCCGTATAATCTGTTATGCTTGACATCTTGTCAGCACCCACGACGATCACATTTTTATAAGCGCCTGATTCAATGAATTTTGCGCCAGTGGTGGCAGAAAAGAGAAATCCGGAACAGGCTGCCTGAATATCATAGGCAAAAGCATTTTTTGCGCCTATGTTATAACAAATAAGCGTACCAGTGTCCGGAAAAAAATAATCCGGGGTCACGGAAGCGCAGATAAGTAGGTCAATATCCAGCGGTGACAAGCCAGTTTTCTTCAACAAACCCTGTACAGCTTCGGTAGCCATGTAAGAGGTGGCTTTGTCCGGATCGCGTAGGATGTGGCGTTCTTCAATACCTGTGCGAGCTTTAATCCACTCATCATTGGTATCGACCATGGTCTCAAGGGCTTTGTTGGTGAGAACATCTTCCGGTATAAAGCCGTAAACACCTTTGATAGCTGCACGTAATTTGGACATCGGTCGTAAATTTTTAGGACGGCGAAGGTAGGCAATTCTATACATCTGCCATTGAATCTTAACGCTTTATGCATCCCTGAAAGAAGGCGGCTTTAATATCAAATTGGTACGGTTTTTGCAGCATAAATATATAGTTAACAACAATTTATAAATTATACTTAACTTTAATATCATGAATCTATACCTTCTATCAATCCTTTTCCTTCTGGACGCCACCGGGTCCAAGACGCCAAATTTCTACCCTTCCTATATCGCGGCCAGGGAAGCTTCGAAAAACTATGAAAAGGATCTGCTGATCTTTTTCTCGAAATCTTCATGCGCTGAATGTGATGTGGCCTGGAGTTCTTTTGAAAAAGATCAACTGGCTACTAAAATCTTCATCTCCACCCTAGTGGATGCCTATGATTTTGATGGTGCTGTGATCCTGGACAAGTATGGTCTGAATTCTGCTCCGTCATGGGTCATCCTGGACTCTAAAGGTGCATTGAAAGAAAAATGGGCTGGTGATTGGAAAAACCCGCATGTCAGACCAGCTAACCCTGTGGCAGCTGAAGAGCCCAAACCTGAATCAAAACCTATCCCGGTATTCAAGGCAACACCAGCTGCTCCGCCCACACCTATAAAAGTTGCAGAAACTCCAAAAGTATCGCCTCCTGTTAAAGCAATAGTAGCAGAAAAACCTGTAGCAGAAACTGTAACGCCTATGGAAAAGTCAATAGCACTAACTCCTGTGGCTACCACTAAAACTGAAATGCCAGCTACAGGTTTTGTACTTCAGGCAGGCTATTTTGGATCAGAGGCCAATGCGCAGAAACTGGTGACTGACTTGTCAGGTAAAGGTTTTGAAATGTATAAGATCAAGACAACTGTTCAAAACGGAACAACATTTTACAGGGTAATATCTCCGGCATTTGATTCCGAAAATGAAGCGAACAAA
>JBBRDL010000170.1:0-7323 GCA_038203965.1 Chitinophagales bacterium
TTCATGCCTATGCGATGGCAGAATTTGACGCTCTCAGCATCACCGCCATGTTCCCCACAAATTCCAACTTTCAGTTTTGGTTTGGTCTTGCGTCCCCGCTCCGTACCTAACTGCATTAACTCACCCACTCCATCCTGATCAATCGTCTGGAAGGGATCATCTTTTAATAATTTCTGATCAAGATAGATCGGGAGGAATCCACCAATATCATCACGACTGAATCCAAAACTCATCTGGGTGAGGTCATTGGTGCCAAAACTAAAAAAATCCGCAACTTCTGCCATCTGTGCAGCTCTTAATGCCGCACGCGGTATTTCAATCATGGTTCCATAGAGGTAAGGGATTTTCTTCAATTTGGTTTTGGCCAGCACCTCTTTGTATACCCTGTCTACAATCACTTTCTGATGAATGAGTTCATTGGATGTACAGGTGACAGGAATCATGATTTCAGGAAATGTCTTCTTCCCTGCTTTGAGTAATTCCGCTGCCGCTTCGAATATAGCCTTCACCTGCATCTCCGTTATTTCCGGATAACTCACCCCAAGGCGAACACCACGGTGACCAAGCATCGGATTGTTTTCATGCAATGCAAGAACACGGCGTCGCAGAATGCTCATGCTGATGCCCAATGCCCTGCTGAGTTCATGTAACTTTTCTGTATCATGCGGGACAAATTCATGCAACGGCGGATCCAGCAATCGGAATGTAACCGGATACCCGTGCATCACGGCCATGGTGTCTTTGAAATCCTTTTTGACAAAGGTGAATAATTCATTGAGTGCTGTACGGCGTTCCAGTTCTGTTTTACTCATGATCATTTTACGGAGCAGAAACAGTGGACGCTCACTTCCTTCGCCATAGAACATATGTTCTGTGCGGAACAAACCAATCCCTTCTGCGCCGAACTTCAAAGCCTGGGCTGCATCTTTAGGGGTATCTGCATTGGTGCGCACCCCGAGTACTTTAACCTTGTCGACCAGTTTCATCAGATCCTTATAGGATTGATTCTGCTCAAGATCAATATCTTTCAGCGGCAGGCTACCTTCATACACTGCTCCTTTCGTTCCATCGAGACTCAGCCAGTCCCCTTCTTTGACTATTGTGCCATCCTTGGCCTTGAAGGTTTTTGTCTCGCTGTGGATCTCAATTTCTCCGCATCCTACAATGCAACATTTCCCCCAGCCTCTGGCTACGAGTGCCGCATGTGAGGTCATGCCTCCTTTAGTGGTCAGAATAGCCTGTGATTTATGCATGCCATCCACATCTTCCGGAGAGGTCTCTTCCCTGACCAGAATCACTTTTTCTCCCCGATGTGCCCATTCTACTGCATCATTGGATGTAAATACAACACGGCCTTTCGCTCCACCCGGACCTGCAGGCAACCCTTTAGCGATTGGCTTGAGCAATAACTCAGCTTCCGGATCAAGCATTGGCAAAAGGAGTTCTACTAGTTGATTTGGTCCGACACGCTGCACTGCAGTCCTGGCGTCAATCATCCTAGACTTGTGCATCTCCGTGGCCATACGCACTGCTGCAATTCCATTGCGTTTACCAACGCGACATTGTAGCATATACAGCTTACCTTTTTCGATCGTAAATTCGATATCCTGCATATCCTTGTAATGTGACTCCAGCCTTTTCTGATAGCTGTCAAGTTCTTTGTACAACGCGGGCATGCGTTTTTCAAGTGAGATAAACTGCTTGCTTTGTTCATTCATGGAATACTCATTGACAGGGGCAGGGGTACGTATACCTGCTACTACGTCTTCGCCCTGTGCATTGACCAGGTACTCGCCATAAAATTTATTCTCTCCAGTGCCAGGATTTCTGGTGAAACCTACACCTGTGCAACTATCATTTCCCATGTTGCCAAAAACCATGGCTTGCACATTGACAGCCGTGCCCCACTCATCCGGAATTTTTTCGATGCGGCGGTATTCGACAGCACGCTTTCCATTCCAACTACCGAATACCGCTCCGATACCACCCCATAGCTGCTTCCATGGATCTTCCGGAAATTCGGTACCGAGTGTTTTCTTAATCGTCTGTTTATATTCCTTTACCAGTTGCTTCAACTCAGCCACTGTGAGATCCGTGTCACTAGCATAACCACGTTTCACTTTTATTTGCTCCAGTTTTTCATCGAGTATTTTGCGGATGCCTTTGCCGTTTTTAACTTCAATTCCTCCGCCTTTCTCCATCACGACATCAGCATACATCATGATCAGCCTTCGGTAAGCATCATAGGCAAATCGTTCGTCGCCACTACGCGCTATAATACCCTTAATGGTTTCTTCATTTAATCCCACATTGAGGACTGTCTCCATCATACCAGGCATACTGCGTCGTGCCCCTGAACGGATAGAAACCAGCAATGGATTCGCTACGTCACCAAACTTTTGTTTGGCAAGCTTTTCCATCATGGCCATGGCATCCTGCAGTTGAGGCTTTACGGATGCAGGATATGTTTTCTTATGTGTATAAAAATAGGTGCACACTTCGGTTGTCACGGTGAAGCCTGGTGGAACTGGAAGACGCAGATTGGGATGTCCAGCCATTTCTGCAAGATTAGCGCCTTTCCCTCCCAATAAATTTTTCATGGATTCATTTCCGTCGGCCTTGCCACCGCCGAAGAAGTAGATATATTTTCCGGGTTTTGTTCTTGTTGCCATACAAAAGTTTTTCTTACATGCAGAGGTAAGGCAAAGAAGCCATCAATTGGAAAATCTTAATCAGGTGTTCCACTGATTTTCATCATTCTTAAGTATACTGGTCTGGCTATTCATCCGGAAATCACCACCAAAATATATAAAGACATTTTTATCCTTATATCGTATCTTTACGCTTTCCGGCAATAATTAAAGAGGGTCCGGCAAGGGTCATTACACTTTAAAATTCATTTTACTTTACGGCGCTGCGCTCAGCAAGAAAGCGTTGGCTGTCAAAAACTAATCATGCTCTTTCTCGGAATAGAGGTTAAACCATTCTTCATGCACACTCCTTTGTATCATTCCTTCCATATCCCAGTCATGGGTCTCGCATATACCATAGACTCCCCGATCAAGGTGGCCCGCTTTGGCATATCCTCAGTGATTTCAATTATGGAGGATCGACTGATAGAACTCATGCGAAGTTATTATTACCCCGTAGCCCAACTGGAGTATAAACCCATCACTCCGCACGACGAAGATTACCGGGCGAAACGAATCACCGATTACCTCAATCTGGTCAATGCCATCGTACAAGCCCAGGTTGAAAAACTCAGAGCAAGCGATTTTGAGGCAGGTTCAGAAATTGTAAAATACGTTGAAATGCTGCCGGAGGGTAGCAACTTAAAATCCTTGTATCAACAAATGAGAGAGACAAGCAGTCCGTCTGTCAAAGAAAAACTCGAAGCACAAGTACGGTCACTTATAAAGCCAGGAAGCATTGACGTCAATATCATGACCAAGACGGACCGTAATCATTATAATAAAAAGGGAGAGCTGATTAAAAACGGTTCGGATGCCGTAGCTGCCTTAAGAGGTTACGCAAAAAGCAACCTTCATGATTCATCGGTTATTTTTTCAGCGGGTATGAACCCCAGGCTGTATAACTATCTTGAACACTGCCCGGAATTTGATATGCAATCTGACGGGGAATTTTCAAAAAAGATAACCATCAAGGTCAGTGATTACCGGTCTGCGCTCATACAGGGGAAATATCTGGCTAAAAAAGGCCTATGGGTCAGTGAGTTCAGGATTGAATCCGGGCTCAACTGCGGGGGCCACGCATTTGCCACTGATGGATACCTGCTCGGTCCTATCTTGGAAGAATTTAAATCGAATAAGCAGCATCTGACAGCGACTCTTTTTGAAATTTATATTGCCGCCTTGCAGAAGAAGAACAAACCGATATTGGCTTCATCACCTGCAATCCGTTTATCCGTACAAGGGGGTATTGGAACCCATGAAGAAGATACTTTCCTCCATGCGCATTACAATATCGAAAGCACAGGATGGGGCACTCCTTTCCTGCTAGTTCCCGAAGCCACCACTGTAGATGAGGATACCTTGAAATTACTTTGTGCAGCCAAAACAGAAGATGTGGTCCTGAGCCACAACTCTCCCTTGGGTGTTAGGTTTCATTACTTGAAAGGCACCAGTTCCGACTTGGAAAAACATGAACGGATTGCTAAAGGTAAACCAGGGAGTCCCTGCACTGAGAAACATCTGGCCTTTAATACAGAATTTACCGAGGAACCGATTTGTACAGCTTCACGGAAATATCAGAAATTGAAAATACAACAACTGCAAACTCTTCACCTATCTGAGCAAGAATTCAAGAAACAAATCGAATCTGTGCTGGAAAAAGAATGTTTGTGTGTAGGATTAAGCAATGCAGCTGCGAAAGTTCTAAATGTGCCTTTTATTAAAAAACTAGATGCGGTGACGATTTGCCCGGGCCCCAACATTGCTCATTTCGACAAAGTCGTAAGCTTACAGACGATGATAGATTACATATATGGCCGAACAAATATCATCGCTTACCGTCAACGGCCGCATATGTTTATAGCGGAACTCAAATTATACATCCAATATTATAAAGAACAACTGGAACAGGATTTGCACTCCGAACCGGATATTAAACGAAAGAAATACCTGCTTGAATTTTACAATAATATCAGGAATGGCATTGAGTATTACCGTCAGTTGCCAGCCGGAGCCACAGCGTGCAATGACGCCTTCTACGAGATGCTTGATGAGATGGAACAAATGTTAACTGAATCAAACGAACGTTTTTTTTCAATTTGTTGACGGCTCCACAACCAGGTTCCTCGAATTGGAGCATATAATAATGAAAGTTTGATCTAGTCATGGTCTTTTTTCGAATACGCATTAGTAGGATCGGGACCGAGGAATCCGCCCATGCCACAGAGCTGATAGCATGATAGTCGAATTGAAAGATATTTTTTCCTTTTTTAGCATTTAAGACTTTCGCCAATAAACGTCACTCCTATGAAAAACTATATAGATTAAATCTCCTTCAGACGTGCTGTGAAATGTCTCAAGGCCGGGGCTTCATAGGTTAAGGCTAGCCCCCTGATGTGATCTCTTTCTGTGAAGACTTTGATAATGATTTCAGCCACATAGTCGATGTGACTCTGTGTATAAACCCTGCGTGGAATCGCCAGTCTAACTAATTCCATTATTGCAGGGATGAGCTTACCCGCTTCATCATACTTCCCAAACATCAGTGACCCGATTTCTACGCCACGGATTCCGCCTTCAAGATATAAAGCGCCGACAAGTGCTTGTCCTGGATACTGATCAGAAGGTATATGAGGAAGAAAAGATTTTGCATCGATATAGACGGCATGCCCTCCTGCGGGCTGCATCACCGGAACACCTGCGGCTATGAGTTTCTCCGTCAGGTATTCAATACTCCTGATGCGATATTGCAGGTAATGTTCATCCATGACTTCATGCAAACCAATAGCAATAGCCTCAAGGTCACGTCCTGCAAGTCCCCCATAGGTAGGAAATCCCTCTGTGATAATAAGTAGGTTTCTGCATTTTAAGGCAATATCTTCATTGCGCAAAGCAATAAAACCCCCGATATTGGCAAATGCATCTTTCTTGGCGCTCATCGTGCAACCGTCTGCATAAGAAAATAATTCACGTGCAATCTTTGGAACGGGTGTATTGGCAAATTCCTTTTCGCGGAGTTTAATAAAATAGCTGTTTTCCGCAAAGCGACAAGCATCAATAAACAATGATATGCCGTAGCGACTACATACTTTTCTGACATCCCTGATATTTTGCATGCTGACAGGTTGACCACCACCGGAATTGTTTGTCACTGTGATCATGCATAAAGGGATGTTGGCTGCACCTTTTTCAATAATAAATTTCTCAAGCGCCTTTACATCCATGTTACCCTTAAACGGCGCTGGTACCTGGGGCAACTTACCTTCAGGACAAAGCAGATCAACACCTTCTGCACCACTGACTTCGATATTAGCCCTCGTGGTATCGAACAATGTATTGCTTACAATATATTTGCCCTTCCCACCAATGATCGAAAAGAGAATTTTTTCAGACGCCCTTCCCTGATGGGTAGGTATCACTATAGGCATGCCGGTCAGCTTCTGCACTGCACTTTCGAACCTAAAAAAACTGTTGCTTCCCGCATACGATTCATCTCCGATCATGATTCCTGCCCATTGAGCACTGCTCATGGCACTCGTACCACTATCTGTGAGCAGATCAATGATGACATCATCCGCTTTGATCAGAAATGCATTATAAAAAGCTTTTTCAAGAATAGCAACCCGCTGTTCTTTGGTCGTGAAGTGGATGGGTTCGACGGATTTGATGCGAAAGGGTTCGATGATTACTGACATACAGAGTGAAAAGTGAGAGAGTGAGAGAGTGAGAGAGTTAAAGCGTTTTAGATTCTGCGCCTCTGCGTTATTGCGCGATAATTTAACAAAAGTGTCAGAGGTCTTGTAGCACTACTTTGATCCACTTTTTGGGCAAAAATACATGGGTTCTGGTATGGAGTATTTGACATATCTCACTGCGATCAATGACCTTGATCATCTGTGTGATGAATCTAAATAGTGACCATTGTGCGCTGAAAATCCGTATGCCGTGTGCAGCTGGGTTTCAAGAGATTACATATCATGGAAAAGCAGAAAATAAAACACTCCTGGGCAGAGCCCTATAAAATCAAGATGGTAGAACTCTTGAAAATGACCACCCTTGCCCAGCGAAAAAAGGCGATTGCAGCTGCTGGGTACAATACCTTCCTGCTCAGATCTGAAGATGTATATATTGATCTGCTGACTGACAGTGGCACGAGTGCGATGAGCGACCGCCAGTGGTCAGGCATGATGCTGGGCGATGAAGCGTATGCTGGAAGTGTCAATTTTTATCATCTTGAAGAAACAGTAAGGGAGATCTATGGATACAAGTATGTCATCCCGACGCACCAGGGACGAGGCGCAGAAAATATTCTATCCAAGACGCTGATCAAAAAAGGGGATATCATTCCAGGCAACATGTATTTCACGACCACCAGGCTTCATCAGGAACTGGCCGGGGGACAATTCCATGACATCATCATTGATGAAGCGCATGATGCGGCCAATCAGCATCCGTTTAAAGGCAATGTTGACCTCACCAAACTGGATACGCTGGTGAAAAAATATGGCGCCGATAAAATTCCTTATGTATGTGTCGCTGTCACCGTCAATATGGCGGGCGGACAACCTATTGCAATGAAAAACCTGAAGGAACTCCGGAGCTATACAAAGAAACAAGGCATCAAGATTATCCT
>JBBRDL010000171.1:0-7297 GCA_038203965.1 Chitinophagales bacterium
AAGTAAGTGAATGCTTCGACTCCGAGAATGAAATGTAAATTTTATTGAATAGCCCCGACTTTCATGTCGCGGGAAAAGTGAGCAGCAACAAATTATATTGCCCCGACTTTCAAGTTGCGGGAAAAGGTGAGCAGCAACAAATTGAATTGCCCCGACTTTCAAGTCGTGGGAAAAGTGAGCTATATTGCCATCATTGTCAATTTCAAATTACTTGTCGGTTTGTTGATTTTTAAATTTGAACTTTCTTTCCCCAACTTAAAGCAATTCATCATACTCACTTGAATGATCAATTGTAACTTTGCGAAAGTAAATTTTACAATTGTCAAATGTCACAATTTCAACCGGGTATGTTTTATAATTAAACCAACAACCAATTTAAGTCTTTCCAATCACATCCTCACAACACAGCAACGAATCATATTTTCAGGGCCAATGATTTTCAATCCTGCAAATAGAAAGTGGAAGTTGGATATAGATTATTCAGTCTTCACTACATTCCGCACCCAATTCCTCTTACCATCCGTTCCATGCAGGACATACATTCCGGGTGCAAGTTTGCTGAGATCAATAGACGTCGTTTCATTTCCTGATTCACTTCTGAACGTTTTGGTGAAAATTATTTTTCCGGTGAGGTCGACTAAGCGGAACTCAAGCTCATGCCCTTCAAAGCCCATGAGGTCGATCTTCAATTCATCCGTCGCCGGATTGGGATAGGTACTGAAGAGCTGGTAGGCTTGTTGCGTTTCTTCCGTAGCGGAGACAAGGGCACCGAGATGAAAATCGTATCGGACACCACCCCCGAAATCAGGATTAAACGAGTATACCGGTATAGCACTGCCGGATTGTAGTTTGCGCTCAAAACGGAGACTTCCATTTCCGTTCGCGGGGAAAAACCAAAAGGAAAGGCCATCTCCTCCCGCATCCCTGAAATCAAGTGTATAACATCCCGGAGGGAACATCAGCTCATCCGTATAGACCGTATTGCTTGCCATATTATTGCGCAGGAAAACCACTGATCCGGCCTCATTTTTGATCGTGTAAAAATAATCGGCACCTGTGGCATTGGTTGCCACGCGCAATTGCACAGGATCAGTGTAATTGTAAACAGCAGCCCGGACAAAAGTGGATTGCATCACATTGTTTTCACTGTTTCCATCCGTTACATTATTGACCTCAAGAATAGACACTGTGAAAACTGACCCCTCCTGCCAGAAACCAGGAGGTGGTTGCGGCAACACGATCTCTTCTGTGCCCTGAGGCGCAATGTCTCCTGTCCAAAAATAGGTTTCTGCATTCCATGATGCAGTACCATAGCTGAATTTTACAGACTCAATCCATTGTTCACCGGCATTTTTGATGATGATGGTTGGTGTGTTACAGGCAGGATTAAGTCTTGCATATTCCACGTGTGTATTGTTAGGGCGGACGACTGCTTCAATAGAAGCGTCTAATTCAAAATGATATGCCCCGTAGGCCACCAAAAGATTATTGACCAGGTAATTGGCAGAAGACATGTTTCCTCCATTCACCCCATAATCAAATTCGACGGTTTCCCCTGGGGAGACCTCATCATCAAGTGAAAACTCATGCACATCCGTAGCCATTCCGGGACACCATCCTGCACGGTCAAATACCCATGTACCACCCTGCGGGTAAATTGGATTTCTGGTACAAGACTTCCAGACATCAAAAAGAAATTCCTGAGGACCTCCATTGACATTGATATAATGCTGTCGTGAAATAAACTCTCCGTTCTGGTCATGGCCTGTGATGGCAGACCTGACTTTGTAATAGGATGCAAAAGGCATCAGGTTCACCTGGCGTGGCTCGAATTTTGTGTTGGATTGTATTTCGTTAAAATACCCACGTGTCTGAGGCCATATAGGTTGAATATTCAACACATCTCGTTCAGGAGTACCTGTGATAAACCAGAATTCGATATCCAGTTCTTCCTGGTTTTCACCACCAAACTCTACAGACATTTTTTTTCTCCCTTTGAGAACAGGGGTAAAGTCAGTGACATCAAACGTAAATGTCTTTCCTGCCTGACCGAGATCAAGACCGATGCCATAGGGCGTCACTAACGAGAGGAGTTCAAATCGCGCATGGCTTTTCGCATAGTACTGCAAAGTCTGAATAGTAATTGTGCCATCTGCTAAGGCTGGTATGGTGCTAATCTGAACTCCATTCTCATCGAACACAGGACGGTCTCCTGCAGGATAAACGTATTGTGTATCCAGACGAATTAAATCTGTACCGGAGACTCCATAATGTATAACCTGATGCAATGCGCTTTCTACTGAATCCAACACTGTCGTTGTCACGTCAACGATAGTATATTCCCCCTGATTAAAAACCAGGATTGGCATTCGGTTCGTATTGGAAAAATTGTGAAACAGATTGCTCCCGCGTGGTTCTCTCCAGGTAGGTAAAGTAATAACGGCATTATTGGTTTTGCCGGAAGCATCCAATGCTATATTTCCAGCGCCTTCATTCAACTGGTAGTATCCAACAAGATGATCATATTGTGGATGTGAAGCATCTATGTGTCTGAACATCCAATTGCTGATGGAGGATTCATCAAGCGCCTTTTCCCATACCTGGATTTCATCGATGGAGCCGAAAAAGGGATTTGAAGCAACAAGGGATTGACCGAAACGGAAAGTATTGATGTCCATTTTTTTTGTTTTCCCTGTTCCGGAGTGAAAGAGCTCTCCGTTGAGAAAAATATTCATGACACCAGTGGTTGTATTCTTTGTAAATGCCCAATGGCTCCACTTGCCTTCAAAATCTGCAACCGGAACAGGTTTGTTGATCCGATCATAGCCTGTGCCATCATTACCACAATCCCAATAAACTTCGCCGTTGCTCCAGGGCAAATGAACATTGGCTTGACGTAAACCACTGACATCTGCGGCATCAAAAATTTGTGTGTTGGCCGGAAGACTACCCGGATCGCCATAAGACCAGAAGGAAACAGTGATTTCATCACTGATATCTCCAAAGGCAGTTTGCGGCAAATCGATTGCACCCGTACCGCCAAAAAATAAATTACTTTCTTCAGCTCCTGCCACCGATTCGATAGCCGCATCTGTTGTGATGGATTCAAAAAATTCAAATCCGGGTACATCAGAAGCATTCTCGGTCGTGAAGGATATATCTACAAGAAGATTTTGCCCTGTCCAATCAAAAGCCTGATAAAAAGGAAGGACTATAGCGTTTCCTGAACAATCTGTTGTTTTATGATAAACTTCCTGAAGATCACTTTCATCAGGGTGATCGCCCGTGGAAATTGAATCTGTGTTTTTTAATCTGATTTTTAAAAAACCAACGTTCGACCCGGGTGTTTTGAGGCCGACACGCATACCATATACATAACCTATCACCATGCTGCCTGCAAATAAATCATCTGCTGGAAGGATGACCTGATAACGATACGTCTTTGATGCCGGCGTATGTGCTAAAAATGGTTCATGGCCTGTGAAAAGTGCTTCACTTGTTATGTTTCCTGCCTCAAGTATTGTTTCATGTTGAGTGTAAGCCGTATATACGTAAGTAGGGCTGTTGCTGTATGAAAAATTGGTTCCGTTGAAATTGGATATCGTAAAATCTGGTGCAGAAGCTTTGCTTGAATCAGTACGTGTAGGATCAGTGATAAAGGTGTTGCAACTATAATCCCATTCATAACATCCTGTGCTTCCATTCCCGACCACAGCATCGTGGCAGCGCATGTTGTACTTCATTAAAATCTTACGATACGACTGATCCGGATCATCCGGAAAATCAAAAGTATCTGATCGATGACTATCAGTCCATGTAAAGGTCTGGACTTTGATGGTGTCCTGTGCGTCAGCAGAGAGGATCAAAGAGAGGGTAAGGAGGATGAGGAATGACAGTTTATTCACTTCGAAATCAGATTTGGTAAGTAGATGGATTTAGATTGATGAAGGTAAAAATATTATTAAAAATGGCGGAAGGGGCTGAAGAGGCAGAAGGGCTGAAGAGGCAGAAGGGCTGAAGAGGCAGAAGGGCTGAAGAGGCAGAAGAGGCAGAAGGGCAGAAGAGGCAGAAGGGCTGAAGAGGCTGAAGAGGCTGAAGAGGCGAGATAGGCTGAAGAGGCTGAAGAGGCGAGATAGGCTGAAGAGGCGAGATAGGTTGAAGAGGCGGAAGAGGCGAGATAGGCAGAAGGGCTGAAGAGGCAGAAGAGGCAGAAGGGCAGAAGAGGCGGAAAGTATATATTCGGGTATCCTGAGCTTACTGAAGAGTATTGAATCAGAAATTCCAACCCGGTCCCTGAGCCTGTCGAAGGGGAGGCAAATGCCAACTCTCTCACACCGCCACTTCGCGCAGCGAAGTGGCGGCGGAGATACTACTTCGCTTTTCTCCCTTCGAGTAGCTGATGGATCGCAAATGTTGACCAAAAAACAATTTGTTTTTAGCCTGATTCGCATCTTTTTTCATGCCTGATGACACTTGGTTTTCAAGTCTGGAAACCAGGTTATTTTCCGGGTTTCGGAATAAACCCCAACAGCCCCTCATATGGTTGAAAAAAATAAGTATATTTTGCTGATTATCAGCAAAATATACTTTATAACTCATTAGGAAATACGGGGTATTTTAATTACTTTTGCACCTCAATTTTTGATACAGTTTTATGAGTGAACAAAAGGGTAGTTACGGCGCCGAAAATATCCAGGCGCTGGAGGGATTGGAAGCCGTCCGTAAGAGGCCGGGCATGTATATCGGAAGCACAGATGTTAAGGGCCTTCACCACCTGGTTTGGGAGGTCATAGACAACTCCATCGACGAACATCTAGCAGGTTATTGCACCCATATCGAGGTCGTCATCAATAAAGACGGTTCCCTCACTGTAGTAGACAATGGCCGAGGTATTCCCGTAGGCATGCATGAGAAATTGCAGAAATCGGCATTGGAGGTCGTTATGACCATCCTGCACGCCGGTGGGAAGTTTGACCACGACACTTATAAAGTGTCCGGAGGACTCCATGGTGTTGGTATAAGTTGTGTGAATGCACTCAGCCAGAAAGTCCGTGCTGAAGTACGCCGCGAAGGTAAAATCTGGAGACAGGAATACGCGCGCGGAAAACCAACCACATCTGTGGATGCCATCGGCGAATCCAAAGAAACAGGCACCATCATCACCTTCTGGCCCGATCCGGAGATTTTTGAAACACTTGAGTTTAAATACGACACCCTGGCAAATCGCTTACGGGAATTGTCATATCTCAACAGCGGCTTGTATCTCAACCTGAGAGACGATCGCGAAATGGATGAAACCGGCAATCCAAAACAAGAAACATTCTTCTCAGAAGGGGGCTTAAGAGAGTTTGTTCGTTTTCTTGATGAAAGCCGCACCCCCCTTATCGATAAGCCGATATATGTCAAAGCAAAGGAAGATAATGTCGAAGTAGAAGTAGCCATGCAGTACAACACCGGCTATCAGGAGCATGTCTTTTCTTTTGTCAATAATATCGCCACCAGAGACGGAGGTACACACGAAGCAGGTTTTAAAAGAGCCATCACGCGTATATTTAAAAAATACGGCGATGACAGTGGCCTTTTTACAAAAGCTAAAGTTCAACTTTCCGGCGAAGATTACCGCGAAGGATTGACAGCCGTTGTTTCCGTTAAAGTGCAAGAGCCACAGTTTAAAGGACAAACCAAGGGCGAGCTGGGTAATTCAGAAGTCGTAGGTATCGTATCCCAATGTGTTGGAGATGCACTGGCTACCTATCTGGAAGAGAATCCATCCGATGCAAAGAAAATAGTTGAAAAAGTAATTATCGCTGCACGTGCCCGTGATGCTGCACGGAAAGCCCGCGAGCTTGTACAGCGCAAAAATATCCTCACAGGTGGTGGTTTGCCTGGCAAACTTGCCGATTGTACTTCAAGAGATCCTAAGCAATGCGAGCTCTATCTGGTAGAGGGAGATAGTGCCGGTGGTACAGCCAAGCAAGGTCGTGACCGTAATTTCCAGGCTATCCTTCCCCTGCGTGGGAAAATCCTCAACGTAGAAAAGGCAATGGAACATCGCATCTATGACAACGAGGAAATCAAAAACATGTTTACCGCACTAGGCGTAAGCATCGAAGAAAAGGATGGAGCACGTATCCTCAACATCGAAAAACTAAGGTATCACAAGATCGTGATCATGTGCGACGCCGACATCGATGGCAGTCACATTGTGACCCTGATCCTTACCTTCTTCTTCCGTTATATGCGGCCACTGATTGATAATGGCCACTTGTATATTGCCGCTCCACCTCTGTACCGTGTTTCTAAAGGGGCGACCCAGTTTCAATATTGCTGGAATGAAGTCGAACGCCAGGCAGCAGTTGATGGATATTCCGCAGGCGATAAAGGCGGAAACGTCAAAGTGCAACGATACAAAGGTCTTGGTGAGATGAATGCTGAACAGTTGTGGGAGACAACAATGGATCCTGACAATCGCGTATTCCGCAGAGTCGATGTTGATGATGCGCAGGAAGCCGATCGTTACTTTAGTATGCTGATGGGCGATGAGGTACCACCTCGCCGGGCTTTCATCGAAGCCAATGCGAAGTATGCAAGGGTGGATGTTTAAGTGATAGTTCGACAAGCTCACCAACCGTGGTTCGACAAGCTCACCAACCGTGGTTCGACAAGCTCACCAACCGCGGGCATCACACCAACTGTTTGTTCCTCGAGTTCCCACCATGTATTCCGTTTGCTCCTGCCATATCCTAAACGGAGCCAATGTGATGACTTCGCTTCATTTCCGAAATGATTTCTTACTTTCATTTCTCAAACCTCCTGGATTTGACCTTTTTCATGGTATTCAAGGGGTTTGTATTTTTGATGCCCTTGATATTACTGATGATATACGTACCCACACACTGTGACTTTTTGTCGACCTGTGCTTTTTACCTTAACCTTCCGACAAGTTGAAAAAATACTATTGGCCAATGCTGGCAGGAGTATTCCTGGTGAGCATTTCATGGACTCCACTGCTGGGTCAGGGATATGTACTCAATGGTAGTGCTTCGTTTCTGGGAGGTGAATGCTACCAGCTTACACCGGATTCACCCGCTCAGGCAGGTTCCTTTTTTTCACAAAACACGATCGATCTCACCCAACCATTTTCACTACAGGCATCGTTATTTTTTGGATGTAAAGATGGCAACGGCGCCGATGGTATTGTCTTTATCCTGTCTACAACAAATACCGCACTTGGCCAGGGGGGCGGAGGGCTGGGTTATGAAGGTATTACGCCTTCGATAGCTATTGAATATGATGA
>JBBRDL010000172.1:0-7276 GCA_038203965.1 Chitinophagales bacterium
AAGATGCTATTGATTCTATCGGTGCCAAACGTGTTGTTTTAGATTCTATTGAATCTATCTTTGCAGGCATTACAGATCTTGGCATTCTTCGCTTAGAGATAAAAAGACTTTTCCGATGGCTTAAAGAAAAAAAAGTCACGGGAATATTTACTGGCGAGGCCGCACAAAGCGGTTCATTTACCCGTCATGGCCTGGAGGAGTACATCTCCGACTGCATTATTCTGCTGGATAACAGGGTCAAAGACCAAATTGCCACCCGTAGAGTTCGTGTCATTAAATATAGGGGGTCTCGTCATGGAACAAGCGAATATCCATTTGTTATAGATGATGAAGGACTTTCAGTAATTCCTATCACGTCAGCAGGACTTGAACAACCGGGCACAGACAAGAAGGTTTCGACAGGGATTCCATCGTTAGATAAATTGTTCACGGGTAAAGGTTACACCAGGGGTAGTACTATACTGGCTTCCGGCACTGCAGGTAGTGGAAAAACAAGTTTTGGGGCGGCATTTGCACTGGAAAGTTGTAAACGTGGGGAACGTTGTCTTTTCTTTTGCTATGAAGAATCAGCAGGGCAACTTACTCAAAATATGAAATCTATCGGCATTGATTTTGCGCCATGGATAAAAAAAGGACTATTAAAGATTGTGGCTATCAGACCTTCTTTTCTTGGTTTGGAGATGCATTTACTTAATGTTTATAAGCTCGTAGATAGTTTCAAACCAAAAGCTGTGGTCGTAGACCCACTCACAAGTCTTGTTGGAGAAGGCGACGAGCGTGAAGTTTCATCAATGATTACCCGTATGATTGACCTCTTTAAAGCCAAGGGCATCACTACGTTTTTTACAAGTCTTGTTTCTGCAAACTTTCAAAGTAACACGAGTGGCGAAATCGGTGTATCCTCTCTGATTGATACCTGGATTGTTGTGAGAATGGTAGAAGATGATGAAGGCAGAAGACGCACCCGTGAAGTATTTATTGTTAAGTCTCGAGGCACTAACCATAATAGCGATGTCCACAAATTTATTATGAGTGATGATGGAATTATGTTGACAACTTATGCTGAATCTGCGTTTAGCGGCAATCAGAAAAAGAATTTTGATAAAAATGTTGCTGCGAATAAAAAAAAATAAATAACAATCAATGAAAACAGTTCAGCCTATATTCATTGTAGGTATTGGTGGCTCTGCCGGTGCGCTTAACGCATACAAGGCTCTCCTGGATGCAATCCCGCCTGATACGGGTATGGCCTTTGTTATTATTTCTCATATGAACCCCACCGCCCATAGTCAGTTAGCTAAAATACTGCAGAGACACACGAAAATGCCCGTAATCGTGGCTTTTGAGGCACTGTCTATCCTTGCGAATCATGTTTACGTAATTCCTCCAGACGCAGATCTTACTATTGAAAACTATCGCTTCAAAGTAATTTCACCCCGCATTAGCAGGAACAAACAGGTAGATATATTTTTTGTTTCCCTTGCAGAGGCAATGGGTGTCCGTGCGGTCGGCATTATCCTTTCCGGATATGATGGCGATGGCACTGAGGGTTGCAGGCATATCAAAGCTAACGGAGGAAAAACCTTTGCCCAGGACATGTCTGCCGAAGTTGACTTCATGCCGCTCAGCGCTCAGGCAGCAGGCTGTGCTGATTTCGTTTTACCACTAAACAAAATTCCGGATAAACTAAAGAGACTGGCAACTGCGCTTAAAACTTAGAGACGATTTACAAAATCCGAAAGAATTAATGACGGGTTAAAAGAGACCAAATTAAAATTAAAATTTTTGAATGACCTATCAGAGGAACTAAACTGTTTTGACAATGAGAGAAAGGAGAATAAAAAAAGCACGAACCGCTAACAGCACCTACCCAAAAGGCGGGGTTTCGTGTTCCAAAGACAGTTTAGTGGTAAATGGAAGTTTAGTTTTTCAAATCAAGTTTTGTGGTAAAAGTCCCGCCCTTCGGGTAGCTGCAAAACGTGGTGTGTCTTGAATCAATCCGTAAAAGCGGAAAGAATGCTGTACAAAAGATGGATGCCCTTTAGGGATGATAAGTCGAAAGCAGAAGCCGAGCGAACCGAGCAGGGGAATCTATATCATAAACAAATTAACTGGCCTTCTACAGCCAAATAAGAAAATACGAGCCAACAAGGGTAGTGGTGGCGTAGATGATATGGATTGGGAATGGTTGGACAACAACCTGAAAACGTAATCAGTCCACTGCTGGCAAATATCTTCATGCACGTGTGTTTTGATAAATGGATGGATAAATACCATCCCGAAAAACCATTTGAACGCTATGCCGATGATGTTGTGGTGCATTGCAAGACGGAGAAACAGGCCATTTTCTCGATACCGGACAAGAACAGATATCCACAACAGATCCTGATTCACGGTCCATGGTGCTGCATGGGCAGGTGATCGAAGTTGCATTCAATGTCCAGACTGTCGTTGATGACAAGCACAAGTAGTAATCGCTTTGAGAGCGTCAAGGTGCAAAAGAGACTCAGGCTGTGACTGGTTCGACCATCAAGTCAAACGCTCCTCCATATGCTGCAGCTCACCCACCGTCCACTCAGCACAAGCGGCCATGCTCGAGCTGCGCTTTTTCCCTCCTATGAAATCATCCCCCATTAATTTTTACCCGGTCACGTATACAAGAGTTCATTAATTTAAAGAGAAACCTTGAATTTAAGGTCAGAAGACAATCGCCTTGCCCTTGCGAATTATACCAGAATATGGTATCTTTGAAAAAAATAATGTGATGGCTAAAAACACTTCAATCATTTTGGGAGATCATTTCGACGAATTCATTCAAGAGGAGTTGGCAAGTGGAAGGTATGCCTCAGCAAGTGAAGTCATAAGGTCAGGGCTAAGACGACTAGAGGAAGATAGAAAATTAAAGGTGCTGATTGATGAAGCCTTAGTGATTGGAGAGGAAAGTGGTGAACCCAGGGAACTTGACGTACAAGCTTTCAAGAAGAATATGAGAACGAAGTATGGCGGTTAAGCGGATTTTATTATTTCAACCCAAAGCAGAAGAAGATTTCGAATTGATATTTGCATATACTACATCCGCATGGGGAATCGAACAAGCTGAAAAGTATACAGACCGGTTGTATACTACGACCGTTCAATTATTGAAAAATCCTGAAATCGGAACAAGATATGTAACGGAGACAAACGAATATCGCAAAATAGTGGTTGAAAGACATGTGATATATTATCGTAATGCTGATTGGGGAATAGTAGTTGTTAGAATATTACATTCGAAAATGAATCAAGATAATTGGCTGAAGTAAAGATTCAACATGAGAAAATGCAAGAGAATATTATTCCTCAGGAATTCCTTGACAATGGCTGAACAGACCGATAACATAAGCTTCACACTATAGCGGTTATTCTTATCTCAGTTACTTTGGTCATTGAATCATCTATTGCTATCTAGGAGATGAAATCACTAGAGCACTACGTTGTGAAGCCTGATCGTTAAAGCACTTACGTTAGACATAATCACATCATGAGGTACATCCTTTTTTTGGCACCCTACATCATCATTCCATTTCTGGTGGCATTATCCTTCCGTCGCCATAGTCCTGTTTGGAAGAACCAAACATTTGTAGTAACAGCTTTACTCATTTTCATCTATCCATTAGAGCGTTTTTGGGTAGAAGATTTTATCTATCCGCCACCTCCGGGGCCAAGATGCGGAACCCTTCAGATGAGTTTTGTATTTGGTAATTTGTTTTTTTTCCTTCCCCTGACACTGCTCATACAATGGGGTTTCAATACAATGCTGATGACCAAAGAGCGCGCAGTTGACATGTCACATCTTACTGAAGAGAATATCGCAAACTCCGATAGGTCGGCCAACGCTCGAGGATGAAAATAATGAGGATAAACCCTAACAAGGATTTACCGCTGACAACAATTAAAATTATTTTACGTCAAGGCCTGGACCTTTATAGAAATGGGACCATAAAGACTGCCTAAAATCCTTGAGATTAATTTAGTCACTGAACGTTAAGCCCCACTATTTGAAGTTTTCCTCTGCGATGGCGGCAAGTACCTAGTCGAACTGATAGCTCCACCTAACAGCCTGCGGGGAATGACACACATTCCTTCATGTATGTAAATCAAATCTGATTATATTTGAATCTCCCTGACAATCTAAGACCCATTCTCTAATTCACAAATCACATCAACCCACGACCTATGAAACGTAAAGAATTTTTGAGGTTAAGTGCTATTGCAGCAGCCCTTGGACCTATAAGTACCACTTTCTCCAGTGGTAGAAGCGGAATGAATCTGCTCTCATTGTTGGAAAACGATCCGAAGGATGTTGCCAAAGTAAGTGCAACCGTGCAAAATGAATTCACAGCACTGGTCGAGTGGCTTGATAAAAATGGCTGGGTCAACTATCTCAAAGAGGCTGCAGGGGTCAACCTGTCGCTGAATGGAGAAGCCCGTAATGCAGAATTACTTAAAGACCTTGATCCTGCCAGACTTAAAAAACTCACGGACAATCCTGATTACGGATTTGATGATTTTGTCGGTATGAACCTGATCAAACCAGGCTTTCCGGCCTTCAGCTTATTATATCACGCGCTGGCAAGTCCCAGAGTCCGGTCTTCAACCATACTGGCCTATCCGGATCTCGCACAACTTGATATGCTGGAAAACTACATCTATGCACTGGCAGACTGGGAACATCTAAAGTCCATCTATGAAGTAAAATCAAATGACGATCTGGTCATGGCCGTCTTTGCCTATGAGTATCGTCCGGCTTTTAAAACGCCTCATCATGAGCATGCCGACCTGGTATATTCACGGACAGGTGTTGCGAGAGTGGGGCAGCATGAAATAAATTTTGACCGCATCAACAGGTGCTTTACCAACAAGCCCAAGGATGGCGTTCCGGTGCAACGATCGGCAGTAGTACCCGCCAGGTATGGACTTTTTATTGCCAGGCGTGTCAAATCAAGTGAGGTAGATCTGATGTCCACAGGCGTATATAAACCGGGGGACAAATTTGATGACAAGGATGATGCTCAACGAACATTTCTCCAGCCCATCCGTAAGGTTTTTAATCACGACCTACTCTTCGGCGAAGCCAAACTGCAATTCAAAGAGATGCACAGAAGCGAAAAGCTGGCTAAACTTGTCGAGCACACGAACCTTACTTTTTATAATAATGTCAAACCTACTGCGCGTGATTCTGCTCAGTTGATCGTACAGGATAGTAAGACAACGCATATTCATTCTTCTTTTCTGGTTGTTTCTAAACCCAATGAGTTGATACGTCTCGCAAAGGAAGACAACAAGCCGGTATACTTTTGGGTGCCGGCTATGATCCCCGGTGAAGATGGGTACTCCCGCAACAGATATTTTACAAGTTTTAATACACAGGAAGTCCAGGATGTGGAGTTGCTTGTCAAAGTAAAAAGGAACGATTATCAGAAGATTCCCAATCAATACAATGAACCACGAACGCAGCCTTTATTTTTGAACATCACACATGAGCAGGATACCGTCAATGAAGTGGGATATCGCGAGGTGGTAAAGGATGGCGGGTTTGAACAACGCCTCAAAGACGGCATGTTTCAGGCGCCTTTATTCGAAGATAGTATTTGTGAAGGATCTGTCGATGCGCAGATCTCCGTTGCAAATATTGCTGCGCTTAAAGGGCTTTCTGCTAATTGCCTCCCTGCTTTTTCTATTGTGACCGCACCTGATTTTTTTCCGCAGGTGGACAATTTTGATTTGATGGTGTATGATGTAGCGCCGGGCACAGCTGTTGGGGTCAGCTATTTTTATGAAGGTGGATTATCAAGTCTGGCGACAGCAAGGTTATCACCAAATCCGGAACTGCTCTCTACAAAAGAATCTATCGATACATATACCGCTGTGCTAAGTCATAAATCCAAGGCCGCGATGCCTGCAGCAAAGACCGGAAAATTTTCAAACCCAACACTGCCTAAAGGATATATGGTTTCCGGTTTTTTACCTGATGTGGCATCATCTGTATTTGCTCCGGGGTGGGACATCACCTATTCAGCGGACAAGCCGGGTAGTACCGATGTGTATTTGAGTACAGAAGGTCTGGGCTCTCCCTTCGTGGAGGATATGAAATTGTGTGCCGCTGCCAATGGGATGTGGCCGGCTTCCTCTCCGGATGCAGCGAGAACGTATCAGGGTTCTTTGGATCCATGGAGCAGGAACCCGACGGCTATTCCGTTGACGGATGATGAAATCGGTTTTCATAAAAATTCGCCCGCAGGCAAAGCCATGAAAAAGGAAACATTTGGCTGGGATGGCGTACAGGGGCCTTTTCTGGAAAATATGGATGGCGTGTGGAAAGTCAATTTCGCAGATATCGGACGTACTGATGTTGTTCAAAATGCACTGGATGGGAATGTGGATATGTCAAAGTTGAGGGAGCTCACCAGCGCTGAATTGATTGCCCGAATGGCCTGCCTGAAGCAATGCATCGATCATCTCCCAAAAGTGAATTTTAAAGGATATACCAGTGCTGCCAAGATGGTGGCCTTTACAAAATGGTGGTTGATCAGTGCAGAGCCGGTAGATTTTGGAAAGGATGATGCAAAGGGCTGGGGCATTCCCGCAAACCTAGTAGGTACCGATCACACATGGGTGACAGATAAAGCCAATGCAAAAGTGTCCGGTAAAGGATATCTGTTTGTCATCGTGGACGTGAATGGAAAAAAACTATCCTGGGATGGTTTTGGCAGACGTAGGGTCGAATGCACCAAAATGTATGTGTGCCAGGTCGTTGATAATCCCGGAAAAGAGCCGCATCTGGCGATGGCAACAGTGAAATCGGGAAAAGTCAAATGGGCGGTATTATCATAGTTAGCAGTAAAAAGAGAAAAGAAGGTGCACTATTGACCCCGGGGTTTTCGGAGCTATGTTGCTGGAAGCAACGAAGTGGAGAAACACAGGGGAGACAGATTTTTAAAAAATCTGGATGGGGCATACTTAGAAGGTTGAGCACAAATAAACAATCTCAAGCCCGTACTAACCTGACACCCATCGAATTCGTTAAATTGTGCCGTGTTATCAGATAAAGTGCCCTATTTCATTCTTGACCTCCTCCAGCAGGCCCCTTCGGTCGATGTGGAAGGGCTGGGACGCTTTGAAGCCATATTCCATCCGGCACTGATTGATATTCCCAATTCCAGGATTAATCCACCCTACATTGAACCGGGTTTCAACGTGGATCAAGAAGCCCCGAGTGATTTACTTGCTTCCTATA
>JBBRDL010000173.1:0-7060 GCA_038203965.1 Chitinophagales bacterium
TCAATATCTTGTACAGCTTTTACCTTGATAGATTCACTAAACCGTCTCTGCGGAACAAGGGCAACTTTTTTCTGTGGTTTTGTTTTCATCGATTGACCATTTTATATGTTATTTTTGGTCAACCTATGCTAGGCACGGACATGTGAGATGTGAAATGTGAGATGTGAAAAATGAAAAATGAAAAATGAAAAATGAAAAGCGCTGTGCTGAGCGAAGTCGAAGCATGAAAAGTGAGACGTTAGGAGTTTCAACACTACCCCTAGTTCCTTTTCCTGTTTCCTGATCCCTGTTTCCTGCTTTTTACTTTTCACGCAATTCGCGACGCAGTATTTTTCCAACATTCGTTTTCGGCAGTGACTCCCTGAATTCAATTTCTTTTGGGATTTTATAGGATGTCAGATTTTCCCGGCAAAACTCAAGCAATTCATCTTTGGTCAGGTTGGATTCTTTTTTAACGACAAACAGTTTGACGCACTCCCCGCTCTTTTCGCTGGGTATACCAATAGCTGCGCATTCTTTGACTTTGGGATGCGTGGTGATCACATCTTCAAGTTCGTTTGGAAATACTTTGAAGCCTGATACGATGATCATGTCTTTTATCCGGTCTACGACACGCAGGTAACCATCTTCGTCAATAATACCAATATCACCGGTGCATAGCCATCCATTACGGATCGTTTTGGCCGTTTCTTCAGGTTTATTAAAATACCCAAGCATGACCTGTGGGCCTTGAACCTGGATTTCTCCCGGCTGGCCGATAGGTTGAACAATATCATGCTCATCCGCGATTCTTACATCAGTTGAAGGAACTGGCATCCCTACCGTACCGATCCGTGCAGTGCCATCAAGCGGGTTGACAGAAACTACAGGAGATGATTCGGTCATACCATAACCTTCCACCAGGTTTTTACCGGTGACCTCGCGCCATCGATCATTGACAGATCGTTGTATAGCCATAGCACCACCGACAGCCACCTTCAGATGACTGAAATCAAGCGCAACAAATTCCTTCTCATGCAGCAGCACATTGAAGAGCGAATTGACCCCGGTCATGATGGTAATCTTGTGGTTTTTAAACTCTTTGATGACCGATTTAGTATCGCGGGCATTGACAATGAGTACATTCATCGAACCATAGGACATCATCGCCAGACAATTGACTACGAAGGCGAAGATGTGATACAAAGGCAGTGGACAAAGTGTTATTTCCTGACCTTCTTTCATTTGCGTATCCAGGCATGCTTTAATCTGAAGCATATTAGAAAGCAGGTTCCTATTGGTGAGCATCGCTCCCTTGGCTACACCTGTAGTTCCACCTGTATACTGGTGAGAAATGACCCGTTGAGGGCCGTCCTCAAATGAATTAATCGTAAATTTTTTCCCTTGTTGAATAGCGTCTTTGAAACAAATTGTATTAGGCAATTCATACTTGGGAACCATTCGTTTAACACTGCGCACGACAAAGTTGACCATCAGGCCTTTTACAGTGCCTAACATTTCGCCAATACTCGTCAGAATGATAGTTTCAACCTGCGTTTTTTCAAGGACCTCTTGCAGATGGGATGCAAAATTTTCAACAATGATGATTCCCTTCACACCACTATCATTAAACTGGTACACCATTTCCCGAGGCGTGTAAAGTGGATTGGTGTTGACTACAATCAGACCTGCCCTGATACACCCAAATAAAGCAATCGGGTATTGCAACAAATTGGGCATCATGATAGCAACCCGGTCACCAGGCTTCAACCCTCTGGACTGGAGGTAGGCTCCGAAAGCATAAGACATCTTATCCACTTCCCCATACGTGAGTGATTTGCCCATGCAATAGAAAGCGGGTTGAGCTGAATATTTTGTTAGCGCTTCTGCTATAAAGGCGTTCAGGTTAGGATACTTGTCCACATCGATATTGGCGGGAAGTCCTTTAGGATAGTTTTTGAGCCAGGGCCGAGAATCCATTTTTTAAAGATTTGGGTGAGTTGTTTAGATTTACTAATGTATGACTTTTCTTTTCGAAATGCTGCCTTTAGGCAGCTCATTTCGCTTGCCGAAGAGGCGAAAGAGGCCGAAGAGGCGAAAGAGGCCGAAGGGGCGAAAGAGGCCGAAGAGGCGAAAGAGGCGAAAGAGGCCGAAGGACGGAAGGGCTAATTGAGAAAAATGATCAGTGTATCCTTTTTACCCATGCTCCTATTATCCCTAGCTCACTTTAGGTACTTTAAGGCTTTGAATTATTCAAATTTATTTCTCGCGTAGAGACGCAGAAGCGCATTTCAATTCCAAAACTAATTGAAAGCCCCTTAGCCTAAATCCCTTGCTCTCCAGAGGCTCCTTACGCCTCTTCCGTTTAGCAGGCCTAAAGGCCACTTCCGCCCCTTCGCCCTCTTTAACCAATAAGCCTTTTTTACCAACTACATTTTTCACTTTTCACATATCATTCTTCATTTAAATAGTTACCTTTGCGACCCAATTTTAATCTATCATTTAACCTCCGGTCCTGATTTTCAATAAGTTAGGAACGTACAAACACAACAACCTTTCTGAAATGTCAGAAGAAACAACAAATCCAGAAGAGTCCCTCGAGACTCCAATCACAGAAGCTACCGAAGTTGTAGTAACTGAAGAAGCTCCTGCAGAACAAGAAAAAGTAACAGAAGAAGCTAAAGAAACAGCAACAGAAGAAACTGAAGAAACAGCAACAGAAGAAGCTAAAGAAACAGCAACAGAAGAAACTGAAGCAGAAATCCCGGCAAAAGAAGCACCAGCTCCTCCCGAACCTGAAACCGCACATGATGATTTTGATTGGTCCATTTCTAACAGGAACCAATACATCTATACCGAAGCGGAAAGAGAACGCCTTGAATCGTCCTACGACAAAACACTGGGCGCTGTCAATGAAAATGAAGTCATTAAAGCCAAAGTTCACCAGATCACCGGTGGAGATGCGGTTCTTGACATCAACTTCAAATCTGACGGCCTGGTCTCTATGTCCGAATTTAAAGACATCGAAGGCTTTAAAATCGGTGATGAAGTAGACGTATACGTAGAACGCCAGGAAGACGAGAAAGGTCAGTTGGTCCTCTCTCGCCGTAAAGCAAAACTGCTGAAAGCATGGGAACGCCTGGTTGATTCATTCAACAATGGCACCATCATCAACGGTACGGTCATCAGCAAAACTAAAGGTGGTCTAATCGTTGACGCAGGAGGTCTTGAAACTTTCCTCCCGGGATCACAGATCGACATCAAACAGATTATTGACTATGATCAGTTCGTAGGAAAGACCATGGAATTTAAAGTGGTCAAGATCAACGAGAATATCAAAAACGCAGTAGTCTCACACAAAGCTCTTATCGAAAGTGATCTCGCCGAACAGCGCGAAGCCATCATCTCCGGCCTTGAAAAAGGACAGGTACTCGAAGGTGTGGTCAAGAACATCACCGACTTCGGAGCCTTTATGGATCTGGGTGGCGTCGATGGTCTCTTGTATATCACTGACATCAGCTGGGGAAGGATCAACCATCCTTCAGAAATCCTTGCTATCAATCAGAAAGTACACGTGGTGGTACTTGATTTTGATGAAAACAAAAAGAGGATTTCACTTGGCCTCAAACAATTGCAGCCTCATCCGTGGGATGTTGTTGGAGATACGATCAAAGAAGGTAGTATCGTCAAAGGCAAGATTGTCAACGTGGAAGATTACGGAGCATTCCTCGAGATTACTCCGGGCGTAGAAGGTCTTATCCACGTATCCGAAGTAAGCTGGAGCAATCAGCCAATCCATGCCAGGGATTATTTCACTGTAGGCAATGAATATGAGTGTAAGGTCGTGACGATAGATCACGAAGAGCGCAAAATGTCCCTATCGCTGAAACAACTGACGCCTGACCCATGGGGTGAGATCGAGCAGAAATATCCTGTTGGCAGCAAACACACTGGCCGTGTTCAGAACCTCACACCATATGGTGTATTCGTCGAGCTAGAGCAAGGTATCGGTGGAATGGTTCATATCTCTGACTTGTCCTGGACAAAACGATTTGCACATCCATCTGAATTTACCAAAATAGGTGCAGATCTGCCTATTCAGATCCTTGATATCGATCGCGATAATCGCAAGCTATCACTTGGACACAAGCATGTGGAAGAAAACCCATGGGATACATTCGAGAATGTGTTCCCAGTTGGTTCGTACCATGAGGCTACAGTGATTAAACGTGATGACAAAGGCGCTATCGTTCAATTACCATATGGTCTTGAAGCTTTCTCTCCATCACGGCATCTCCGTAAGGAAAATGGCAAGCTGGCTGAGGTAGATGAATCGTTAACCTTCAAAGTGATTGAATTCAACCGCGATGACAAACGTATCATGGTTTCACACTTGCGTTACCTTGAGGATATTCAACGCGAAGCGGAAGATGTCGTAAAAGATGAGCGTAAGAAAGAAGGAAAGGAAATTACAAAAGCGGTCAAGGACCAACAGTCTAAATATGAGCCTACAACCCTTGGTGATATGGCGATGTTCTCTCAAATGAAAGAGCAGTTGGCTGATGCTAAAGAAGCTAAAGGCAAAGCTAAAGCAGATACAAAAGAAGAAGCCCAGGCTCCTGTCGTTGATGCTCCTGTCGTTGATGCTCCTGCCGTTGATGCTCCTGCCGTTGCTGAAGATGCAACTCCTGTTGCTGAAGAAACTGCACCAATAGCTGAAACTAAGACTGAAGCACCTGCTGAGGAAGTGAAAGAACCTAAAGCAAAAGTTGCCAAAGTTAAAGCCACCGGAGATGATCTGAAAATCGTCGAAGGTATTGGTCCGAAGATTGAAGAGATCCTTCATGAAGCAGGTATCGACAGTTATGCGGCATTAGCAGCTAAATCAGCTGATGAGATTCGTGAAATCCTGTTGGCACAAGGCAGCCGTTACAAGATGTTTGATCCTGAAACATGGCCAGAGCAATCGCAACTTGCAGCTGATGGCAAGATGGACGAACTTGAGACATTGAAAAAATCATTGAATGCCGGAAGGAAGGAGTAATCTTCTCTTCTGACAAATAAAAAAACGCTCTGCTCAGGCAGGGCGTTTTTTATTTGTATAGTTTGGAAACAGCCCTTTTTATTTTTCAATAAGCAATACCCAATAGACAAGTTGAAGTTAAAAGTGGTTTATAAGAAACCATTACTGCGCCTCTGCGTCTGTGCGAGAAAATTGATAGTCTAAAGACTAAAATCTCAATTATTATTTAGATTAATTCCAGATAATAGTTATTTTTGGTGTTCATCTAATTAAAATCAAACCATTAATGACAACCGATAAAAACTTTGTAGCTATCAATTACATCGACTGTATGCCGGAATACGTAGAGCGATTTGAGGAATTATTTGCCTCAAGGGCTGGTGCTATTGACAAGCTGGAAGGATTTCAACACATGCATGTCTTAAAGCCAAAAGAACCAGGAGCTCCCTATCTAGTTGTAAGTTATTGGGAATCAGCGGATAATTTCAAAGCGTGGACCACCTCCCCTGCCTTCCTGGAAGGACATAAAAGAGCATTTGCCGACATGGCCAAGGCCAGGGAGGAAGGAAAGACTCCTCCTATGAAATCGACGTTCAAAGTGTACGATATCATTAGTAGGTAAAGGCGAAGGCACGGTCCTATTAGAAACATACATTTGCCCCGTAGGAACTACACCCGAAGGGCTTTGGGCGCAGGCTCGGCAATATTACAAACACACATTTGCCCCGTAGGGGCTACACCCGAAGGGCTTTGGGCGGAAGCTCGGCAATATTACAAACACACATTTGCCCCGTAGGAACTACACCCGAAGGGCTTTGGGCGGAGGCTCGGCAATATTACAAACACACATTTGCCCCGTAGGAACTACACCCGAAGCACGGAAGCACGTTCTATTTGAAACACTCAGTTGCCCCGTAGGGGCTACACGTCGGTGGCACCTCGCAATGCAAAATCATCCCCGGGCCGTAGGTCCGGAACAAAATCTGTCTCCACCTTTGGATCATGGATTCACTTCCAGCCTATCCCTGTTGACCAGCACAAGTTGGATCCTCGGTCCAAATTCCTTGTTCAGTTTTTCAACCTCCTTGATTTTTTCTCTGATATGGATACATTCCCATTTTGATCTGCCGGACATTTGGTATCCAAATAAGATTAGATATTCACTGTAGAGTCCATAGATATTGACCTCTTCACCTTCCAGGGTTCTTAAATACGGCGTATAATTGGCGAGTGAAGTGCTGTAGGTTTTAGGTTTAATACTCCATATCGATGTATCCCTTTTGCTTCCAAATATCCCGAAATCATCTTTCTGAAAATTATAGTTTGGATCCTTTAATGTTCCTTCTTGCATTGTGATTGAATCTTGAATAAAAAGTTCATCTCCATGTTCGAGGATATATTTCATGGCCATAAAATCCTGATTTTTATAAGGGCACCCTTGTGCAGTACCTTGAGCGAAAGATATTGCCCCGAATGATTATACATCTGGAATTTGAGCAAATTGTCATTTTCCATTGATAAAACAGAAGTATCAAATCGGAAAATCGGAAATCCGTCAATGTGATGCTTTTTGGCAAAGTCCTTAATCGAATCGGGGGATTCGATCTCCGGTTTGTGATTAACTGCTGTAAGGATCTTAAAGGCCTCGCACCCGGAACAAATGACCATTAAATATAATGTGATGAAAAAAGTAAATGGTTTTGGGGACATTGGCTCTTGGATTGGTTAAAAGCAAGTCATAGGAGGTACTCTAAGATGACAATTTTTTTAAAAACATTTGGGATAGGTGGAGGAGAATAATATCTTTGCATCCCCAATTCAGAGTGGGTGGTGAGATTAGAGTGGAATTGGATTCCTTATGTTTAGGAAAAATCAAAACTGGAAGCTGATAGCTGAAAGCTGTTAGCTCAAAAAAAGAAGTTCATTGACAGGATGGATAGAGCACATCATCTGGATCTGAGGAAGATTGAGATGATGAAGCTAGGTAAGAAAAGCGAAGCGTTTTCGTTGTGCCGGATTGGATGGAAATCTGAGAGGGTATGGCGGGAAGTTTTAACA
>JBBRDL010000174.1:0-7043 GCA_038203965.1 Chitinophagales bacterium
ATGTGGAAGGGCTGGGACGCTTTGAAGCCATATTCCATCCGGCACTGATTGATATTCCCAATTCCAGGATTAATCCACCCTACATTGAACCGGGTTTCAACGTGGATCAAGAAGCCCCGAGTGATTTACTTGCTTCCTATATGGTCTATTCTGTAGGGACTTCTATTGGAGCTCCAAAGGAAGCTATTAAGGAATTTGTTCGAAAGGTCAATGACAGGACAACAGACGGAAACACCTATACCATCGAAGAATTTGGCACTTTTTCAAGAAATTCCGGTGGCTTGATTCGATTTACTCCGGATTGGGATGCATTTAATCTTTCCTTTAGCGGACTGGAGGTTTTAGACCTGACCCCTGTCGGAACAAATAGTCAATCCTACGAGCCATACATACCACCAGTCATTGCACCTGCACCAGTTCCTGAAATAGTTGAGCCGGTATACGTATATACTCCGGAACCAGTAATTTCGGTTGAAGAATCGGTCGAGCCGGCGGAAGTCGTCAAGAATGAAGACTCGAATGGATATCAGGACAGTATTGATGAAACAACGTCCAGGCTTTGGTGGATTATACTTATTGCTGCGTTAGTCTTGATTGCCGTCATGTGCGCCTATCTAGCTTGGGATATTTTCAGTACCCGGCAGAAAATAAATGACCTTAAAAAAATCTATCCTGATACGACACTTACGTCCCCTGATACAATGGTCACTCCACCTGCGGATACAGCACCAAAAGATATTGTGAGTGTACCTGTCCCGGCAGAGAACCCAACGGAAATACCCACCAATCCAAAAGATAATGTGGATGTCAATGCTGCACCTTGTTATGTCGTAGTCGGTGCATTTACAGATCCTGCCAATATCAACAAGATGATGAATCGCCTTACATCGCTGGGGTATACTTCAGAGCAAATCAAAGGAGGTTCCTTGACACGCGTCGCCATTCGCACTTCCTGTGATCAGGAAAGTTTGCAAAAGATGTTGAATGAAGCCAGATCTACTATCAGTCCTGAATCCTGGATATACTAAAATGCAAGAAGTAGAAATCAGGATAGCTCCTGAAGATTTTGAAGACCAGAAATTACTCAGCGGAGATCTGGCTAAAGCCGCCAAGATAGCGCCTTCGCGGTTGAAGGGATATCGTATCATGCGCAGATCTCTCGATGCCCGTTACAGGCCGCCGGTTTATTTAGTCAGAGCCATGGTCACCGAAGGTGATCCGCTGCCTGCTGTTCCTAAGGAACTGGAAAAACTTCCGGATGTTTCAGGTGCAAAAGAAGTTTATATAGTTGGAGCAGGTCCGGCAGGTTATTTTGCTGCATTGGAATTAATAAAAGAAGGTTTGCGTCCTATAGTATTGGACAGAGGTAAAGACGTGCAGTCCAGACGCAAAGATCTGAAATCCATTCAACAGGATGGAATCGTAAATCCTCATTCAAATTATTGTTTTGGTGAAGGAGGCGCAGGTACGTATTCGGATGGAAAGCTTTATACCAGATCAGGTAAACGTGTCAACATAGATCGCGTTCTTAGAATTCTTGTGGAATGCGGAGCAAACCCTGACATATTAATAGATGCTCATCCGCATATCGGTTCAAATAAGCTTCCCGGTATCATTGCCAACATGCGCAAAACCATTGAAGAACATGGTGGCGTCGTAAGGTTCGACACGTTTGTCACCGGGTTGACTATAAAGGGAAATGCACCACGCCAGATCGTGGGTATTGAAATCAATGGGAAGGATCAGATTGCAACTGATCATGTGATACTGGCCACTGGGCATAGTGCAAGAGATATATTTCAGCTTCTGCTGGACCATCAGATTTTGATTGAACCAAAACCATTTGCTTTAGGTGTGCGTATAGAACACTCGCAGCATTTTGTTGATCTGTGTCAGTATGGTATTGCTCCTCGCGGGCCCCATCTGCCTGCAGCAAGTTATGCACTCAATGCACAGGCGGGAAACAGAGGTGTCTTTTCTTTTTGTATGTGTCCGGGAGGATTGATCGTGCCGGCTGCTACGGCGCCGGGAGAAATTGTGATCAATGGAATGTCACTGTCACGCCGTGATAGTCCATACGCAAATTCAGGAGTAGTCACCGCCGTGGAGATAGAGGACATGAAGGATTATACGTCTGCAGGCGTTTTAATGGGAGTCGCATTTCAGCGTGAAGTGGAACAGAAGATGTTTTCTGTTGGGGATGGTAGCCAGGCCGCCCCGGCGCAACGACTCACTGATTTCCTGGCTAAAAAACAATCCATGGATATACCTCCGGGAAGTTATATACCCGGATTTTTTTCTGCCCCTCTACATGAATTATTACCCTCATGGATTTATGACAGACTTGCCTATGGGATCAGGGGATTTGACCACAAGATGAATGGCTATATTGATGCGGATGCAGTCGTCGTAGCTACTGAAAGCAGAACCTCTAGTCCGGTGCGTATCACAAGAGATAATGAGACCGGTATGCATGTTGAGATAAGTGGTTTGTTTCCATGTGGCGAAGGAGCGGGCTATGCTGGTGGTATCCTTTCGGCCGCCATGGATGGCCAGCATATCGCGAAATCCGTAAAAAAATATATTCAAAAATAATAGCGTCAACTACTATACTATGTACCACATCTTTGATCTCGTAGGGCGTATACTCATCAGTGCCATTTTTATTTTTGAAGCGATAGACTCGATTATGTTTGCTGAGAAAACGAAGATGACGATGATTGAATATGGGATCACCTGGAATCCTGAATTTCTATTATATACATCCATCGTTGTATTGGCCATCGGGGCTATTATGTTATTGATTGGCTACAGGATCCGTTTTGGTGTATGGTTGTTGTTGTTGTATTGGGTGCCGGTGACATTTATCGTGTATTCCTTCTGGAATGATCCGGTTACCACACAGCGACTCAATGCTATCCTCTTCATGAAAAACATTGCTATTGCAGGGGGGCTGTTTATGATCGCGGCACATGGAGGTGGAAAGTATGCTATCCAGCGTTTGTTTGTTGTCAGCAAACTGCCACACAAAGACAGTTAAACCAAATCATCATCCTTCCAGGGTTTATTCAGTTTCCTGTATTCTGTAAGATCGGCCATCTCTCTTTCTTCCTTATTCAATAACTCCTCGCTATAATCTTCAAACTGCTCATGCGGAGAAGGAGGCAAAGTGGTTTGTGCGTTTTGTGAGTAATTCCGGCCTGTATATCTTCTCATCTGTCTTTCTTCCCAGGCTTTGTCCAACCGCTGCAATCTGATGATATTGAATACTTGGGTCACCACAAAAATTCCATAAAAGAATACCGGATACTTTGACCAGGTGATACCACCACTGAGGAAGAAATCCAAAGCCAGCAGGAAGACACTGGTGCCGGCCCAGCCGGAAAGGTCTTTATAGAATTTTTTAATCTTACGGACACGTTTCTGGGCTTCTTCGTATTCAGGGTCAGCATTTTCTACAGGCCGGACATCCGATGGTATTGAATTATTCATAGCAGATCTGGTGGGTTAAGTAAAATCTGTCAGCGATAAGTATACTGTCTTATATAAATATGACTGACAACATAAGGCTACCGTCAATAATTGCTTTTTTCATTTATTTTCTACTAATATAAGATGACTGATCGATCAACGGTCTCAAATAGCAGGTCATTTTATTTTTTATTGGTCAGATTTCCGATGACACTGCCAATCCATCCGGACAGTAATCCCGTCATACCACCAATGAGTGTGGTCACCATGATCATCATGGCAGGGGATAATCCACCAAGTAATAGGCCCGTCTTCGAGATCATATCTGCCTCGTCCATCGAATTCATAAGAATAGACTCACCCAGATACACCACACCCAGTGAAATACCACCAGCCACCATAGCCTGTCTAACAGACAGCTTAAGCAAGGCCGAAACCAAAACTAAATATGCAGCCGGTGCCCACCAAGGTCCAAAATAACCTGAAAGGAAAGAGCCGATGATAAAAAGGGTAAGTACGATGATGTTTTTACTGTTCATTCCTGAGTGATGTTTATCTGTCTGATGGGTGTCCATGAAGCAGGGTCTTTACGTAAGGATACTTCGTAATATTTTCCTTCAAAATAATGCTCAAGCATATCTCGATAATGGATGCTCGCAGGATTACCTGATTGCCCTCCCGGATAATTCATCCAGGCCTTTGGAGGTGATGATAGTTCTACGATCATACGCCATGAAGGGCCATGCGTTTTGCTCATGGCATTGACAATATGTTTTCCCCCTGATGTATGTAAAAAATCTACGCCAAAATGCGGAAACCTTGCCAGGTGTGGAATAGTTGAATGCTTGTAGGAACCCCAGTTTTTTTGTTCTTCTTCAGAAAGATTTTTAAAGGCTTTGACCATCGAAGAAAAGGACGCACAGGCAATGTCTTGCATTGACTCCTTTTTGTCCAGGGTTGAAAGCTGATCAAAATATTTTTGTTGAGGGTGATCTTTTGCAATTTCAACCAAACGCCATACCTCAGGCCGCATCACTTCAAGATTGTCGAGTTCATCCCATGTCATCTTTTCAAATGCCTGGTACCACAGATCAAAATAGACAGGTGAAATACTATCCCTTTGCGCTTCATAATTCCATTGAGCCAATTGCGTAGCAAAACTTTTTTCACTCTCTGAGATGCAGGCAGAAGAATCTAACGCACCTAGTAATATGGGCAACAACTCCGCTGCAAGAAGATGGTAATTGTTTTGCTGCAAAGCTTCCATGTCAGCCGGTGTGATGGCATCGCTGGTGTCAAGCACCATATTGACGATACGGCCTCTGTAATCTTCAAAGATTCGTTTTCCTAATAACGGATATGGGTAGGACGTATCCGCGGGTGCCTGATTAGCCGAACTTACATATCCTCTAGAAGGATTGATGATAAAGGGGGCATGCTCAAAAGGAATATATCCCTGCCAGTCCTGTATGGTTGATTCACCGTTAGTTAACGTTTCACCATTGCCAGCAGGACGTATGGGCATGACACCTGCAACACTGATAGCAATATCTCCTTGTACGGAAGCAAGTATTTTATTCTGCGCAGGATATTGGAACGAAGACACTGCATCCCTGTATGCTGCGACATCACCGGCGCTGTTTATTTTTTTGAGGTAATCAATATCATTGGTGGTGGTCTTTTGGTGTCCGATCCATTTCATGGCCATGTCTTTGTGTTCATCAGTATGTGTGACCGGTCCCCAATGGGTGTAGCGAATCGTATCGATGATGGATTTGGATCCGCGCACTTTTATTTCTTCAGTGCGTAAAGTGGCGTCGACAAATTTTTCATCCAGTTTATAGCGTAACCTATTGCTATCCTGCCATGTGATCTGATACCAATCCAGCACATCCTGACCTGAATTAGTAGAACCCCACGCGATCTTTTCATTAAACCCGATGACAATAAAGGGCAAACCAGGAATCGAAACGCCATGGACTGACATCTCCGGGGTATGTATTTCCATTTCGTACCAGATATTGGGAAGCGTTAATCCAAGATGAGGGTCATTGGCTAGTATTGGAAAGCCGTTGGCTGTTTTCTTTCCTGCGACAGCCCAGTTGTTACTACCATTCAAATCTTTATTTCGATTGTCTTCAGCTTGTTTCGTTTGCGGAGATATTGTTTTTTGATAAATATCGGTGGCTGCTTTGACGGCGGTGAAGTCCCATGATTTTTCGGATGGAATGATTGGCCTCTCCTTTGGATTGTGATCCGGAAAAAGAAAGGCATAATCTTCAGGTGATAATTTGGCACGTGCTATTGAATATTCGAGATCATCTTCTCCCAGGCAAAGCGCGATGGCCATATTGGTTTGTGCAAGTGCTGTAGAGACAGAGGTCCATTCAACAGGGGCATGAGAAAGAATTTTGTACTCAATTGGCCAATCACGATAATCAAGTGAATGTGTATAGGCATTGACGCCATTTACATACGCATCAATGATGGCTTTATTTCCTTCAAAATTTTCCCACGATTTTGCTTTTTGAATGGCAGACCATTCAAAACCTCTTTCTCGTTGCTTGCGATCGAGCGCAAGGGTGCGCTGACCGATCAGCTCAGAGAGTCTGCCTGCTGCCGATCTCGTTGAGATATCCATTGAAAATAAGCGGTTGGCGGCGTGGAGATACCCTTGTGCATAAAGTGCATCTTCCAGGTTGTCTGCATAGATATGCGGGATATCTCTTTCATCAAAAAGGATTTTGACGTTACCTTTTGTTTGCCCTTTGAAATCAAAAGAAGTTAAGTCTGGAGAGACACTTTGCCAGACACCGTGAAACGGACTCATAAACCTCCCCAGGGCAGGAAGAAAACTTCCTTTTACAGGAAGGTCCGTTTGGAGTAAAGCCATCCAGCCGGAAAACAGCAGGGCCGGGAGTAATAATTGTTTCATGGCCAAAAGCTAAAGATATTTAGCGGACAAAAACCATCTTTTTATCATCAGACAATTCCTCCCGATAAGAATACCCCTGCAGATCAAATCCTTTCAATGCGCTGCTTTTACTGATTTTGTGGTCAATGATATACCTCGCCATCCAACCCCTTGATCGTTTGGCGTTGTAGGAGAGGAACTGCAGTTTGCCATTCCTGTCCTCCAGAAACTGGATATCCGTCACCGGCACAGTCAGTTTGTCAACTTGAAGAGCAGCCATATACTCCTGTGAGGCGAGATTGATGATTTCTTTGGATTTGGTGGCGGCAACGTCTGCATTGATCAGATCTGTGATTTTCGAGCTCCAGAATTGATACAGATTCTTCGCTTTGCCTGTTTTCAGCGCTGTACTCATCTCAAGCCGATAAGGTTGAATGAGGTCAAGTGGTTTCAGGACACCATACAATCCAGAAAGGATGCGTACATATTTGTCAGCCTGCTCAGCCTGGGCTTTAGTCATGGTACCGCCTTCAAATCCAAGGTATACTTCACCTCTGAAGGTATAAATAGCTGCTGTTCCATTTTCCTGGGTATGCGGCCAGGTATAGGCGTGGTATCGGGAATGATTGAGGAGAGCCAGTTTATCATTGATATCCAT
>JBBRDL010000175.1:0-7026 GCA_038203965.1 Chitinophagales bacterium
TCAATATCTTGTACAGCTTTTACCTTGATAGATTCACTAAACCGTCTCTGCGGAACAAGGGCAACTTTTTTCTGTGGTTTTGTTTTCATCGATTGACCATTTTATATGTTATTTTTGGTCAACCTATGCTAGGCACGGACACGTGAGACGTGAGACGTGAGACGTGAGACGTGAGACGTGAGACGTGAGACGTGAGACGTGAGACGTGAGACGTGAGACGAATTTGGGGATACAAAATTAGCGAAAATTACTGGCGCAAATTTATTTTGTCTTGTCTCTTGTCTCTTGTGTCTCCAGTCTCCAGTCTCCAGTCTCCAGTCTCCCGCCTTTCCGCCTTTTACCCTATTCTCACCGAAGTCATCGATATCGATCCCATGATCGTCTTGTCATTGAAGAGGCCTACACTGTCCTTTTCATCTTTTAATCCAAGGGTGTACAACAGAGGAAGAAAATGCTCCGGCGTAGGAATCGAAAGTTGAAAAGCTTTTCCCTGCGAAGTATAATTGATCAATGGCGTAAAGTCTCCATTTGTAATGAGATTTTTCATAGTTGTATTAGCTTCGATCGCCCAGTCAAAACCACTATGTTGATTTTGCCAATCGAGTATACCTAGGTTATGTACCATGTTGCCACTGCCTATGATCAGGACACCTTTTTTACGAAGGGTCGACAGTTCTTTGGCCAGTTCAAAATGGAACCGCGGGTTTTTGGTGTAATCGAGGCTAAGTTGAATCACAGGTACGTCTGCTTTAGGATACAAATGTTTGACCACACTCCAGCAGCCATGATCGAGACCCCATTGCTGATCGAGGCCCACCGTTGTTGTGGTAATTGTATTTTTTGTATCCATAGCTAGCGAAGGACTACCTGGAGCAGGATATTGGACATCAAATAATTCCTGTGGGAAACCACCAAAGTCGTGGATGGTTTTTGGTTTCTCCATCGCAGTCACATAGGTTCCTTTCGTCTCCCAGTGAGCAGAGATGCAGAGAATAGCATTCGGTCGTGGAATGGATTGGCCAATTGCTCTCCAGCCTTTAGAAAATTCAGTTTCCTGGATAGCATTCATTGGACTGCCATGACCAAGGAATAGAACTGGCATTTTTTCAGAGGCCTCCAGCGGATCAGTAATCTGATGTAAATGTTTGAGATTCATAGCTGCACCTGCCATAGGTATTAAAGCGAGAGATTGAAGAAACCTTATTCTATCCATCTTTAATTGATCAATGCTATTTCTAAAAATCATATGAAGCCTGATGAGCATTCTCACCAGACTTCATAAGTATTACTTTTATGTCAAGTACTATTCCATTTTTACCATATAGATTGTTTGGCAAAAATTATTGCGCAAGGTATCCGCCATCCACCGGATAATAAGAACCTGTCACGAAAGATGCTTTGGACGAACTCAGCCACAGGACAAGTTCGGCTACTTCTTCAGATTCACCAAGGCGGCCTATAGGGTGCATTCCAGCTAGGCCTTTCATCATATCCGGTGTAAGATTTTTTGTCAGGAGCGGGGTATGAATATAACCCGGGCCTACTGCATTGACCCTGATATTTTTGTCAGCGTATTCAAGTGCCGTTGCTTTAGTTAGTCCGACCACGCCGTGTTTTGCTGCGACATAAGCAGGTGACATCCGGGTCCCTGTATTTCCAAGAATGGAGGCCATATTGACGACCACACCACCACCCGCTTCGAGCATGGCAGGTATCTGGTAGCGCATACCATAAAATACACCCGACAAATTAATACTTATCACATTTTCCCATCCGTCGACAGGATATTCACCGGTCAGCGCGATGGGGCCACCGATACCGGCATTATTACATGCTATATCGAGTTTCCCATATTGCTTTATCGTTTGTTCTACAAGTAATCGGTTCTCTTCAGCTGAAGAGGAATCTGATTTGATAAAAACAGCATCACCCCCTTTTTCTTTGATCAATTGAACGGATTCATTTCCGCCTTTTTCGTCGATATCAGCGACAACCACTTTTGCTCCTTCCTGCGCATAAATGATAGCCACAGCACGTCCAATACCTGAGCCACCACCGGTGACGATGGCCACTTTCTTATCCAACATTTTCATTATTGATTATTTATAATTCTACTAATCTCCACGCTTCAAACGCTCAATGTTAAAGTTAGGGTTTATTTGCTACAAATGAAAAGAAAAGTCCTTCACCGTGATGAGAATCTAGCTATAAAATGCCTGAGACGAATAGCTCCATTCTCATCACTGCGAAGTCGACTTTAAGATTGTCTCACGAGCTGAAACTCACAGGAGAGACGGATTTCTTCGCTGACCAAAACACCTCCGGTCTCGAGAGCAGCATTCCAGTTTAATCCAAAATCTATGCGGTTGATTTTACCATTGACGGTAATGCCGGCTTTATGATTTCCCCATGGATCCTTCATGACACCACCAAATTCAATACTTAATTTTACCTGTTTTTTAATGCCTTTGATGGTCAGGTCACCCCATATTTCATAACTGCCATCATTGTCGATCCTGTCTACCGCAAAATCAGAGGTAAAGTGGATCTGCTTATGATTTTCAGCATCAAAGAAATCCGCACCTACCAGATGCGCATCACGCTTAGCGTCACCGGTATCGACAGATGCCGGATTTAACCAAAAATCGATTTCAGCGGTGGTGAAGTCTTCGTTGGTCGTGTAGATGCTGGCGTCAAATTCTTTAAATGCACCCTTGACGTTGGTGATCATCAAGTGCCTTACTTTAAAACCAACTTCGCTGTGTGCTGGATCTATGACCCATTTTGTTTTTGTTAATTCCTGTGTTTCGCTCATTTTGTGTTTATATGTTTAAGTGTTTATATGTTTATAAGTTTGTTGATGGGTTTATAAGTTTATAGGCTTATAAGCTTATGTGTTATTTGGTTAGGAGCAAGGAAGGTTAGAAGATTTATCACTGCTCCTTGCTCCTTGCTCCTTGCTCCCTGCTCCTTGCCCCTTGCTCCTTGCTCCTTGCTCCCTGCTCCTTGCCCCTTGCTCCTTGCTCCTTGCTCTCTTAACCCCATCCAGATTTTTTGCAAAATCTGTCTCCCCTGTGTTTCTCCACTTCGTTGCCTTCAGCAACATGGCTCCGAAAACCCCGGGGTTAATAGTTCACGTTAGTAATTGAAAAATTCCACCGCTAAATGCTCCCTGCTCCCTGCTCCCTGCTCCTTGCCCCTTGCCCCTTGCCCCCTGCTCCCTGCTCCCTGCTCCCTGCTCCCTGCTCCTTGCCCCTTGCTCACATAGACATCGGCACATCCATCAGCAGCACTTCTGCTCCTTGTGAATTAGCTACGAGTGATATTTTTTCTGTCTCCCATACACCCAGGCCGTCGCGCTCATGTAATGTCTGGCCTTCAATAGTGACATCTCCTTTGATGACAAAAGCGTAGACACCATTTCCTTTTCTTTTGACTTTGTATTCTTTCGATACACCCTTATCAAATTGGCCAAGATGGAACCATGCATCCTGGTGAATCCACACGCCGGCATCATCTGCGCTTGGGGAAAGGATTTGTTGAAAGTTGTTGTGGCGGTCCTTAAGATTAAGGGTGATCTGGTCGTAACGAGGGTTGACACTTTTTTTGTTGGGGAACAACCAGATCTGGAGAAACTTCACTTCCTTGTCGCCATTCTTGTTGTACTCACTGTGTGTGATGCCGGTTCCTGCACTCAACACTTGTATATCTCCTTTTTTAATGACGGAGACATTACCCATACTGTCTTTGTGCTCGAGATCACCTTCAAGTGGAATGGAAATAATTTCCATGTTGTCATGTGGGTGCGTTCCAAATCCTCTTGCCGCTGCGACTTTGTCATCGTTCAGGACGCGGAGAACACCAAAGTGCATTCGTTCAGGATTGTGATAGTTCGCAAAACTAAAGGAATGCTTACTATGCAACCAGCCATGATTGGCATCGCCCCTTGTCGCGGCGCGATGAAGAACTGTATTACTCATGATGTTTGATTCTGTGTTTGGAATATGATTAAACCCAAGAGTTTCTAATGGTTGGAGTTCGTCAATGTCATTTTTGATGACCTGACCCATGGCGGCGGAAGTGACAAGCATTCCCGTGCCCATGAGGCCTTTGCGGAGAAAATCTTTTCTGTCCATCTTTGGTCGTAGTTAAAAGTGATAGTGATATAATGCTTTTCAGTCCTCCGTTGTTTAGCTAAAACGGGCTAAAAAGCTGCCTGGGGCTATTTTTATGCTTTGATATTATAAAACTACGTATTTTTGCTATACAAAAGTAACTACTATACTAAAGTATAGTGCTATACTGAAGTATAGTGAGGGGTTAGGAGGTTAGTAGATTAGTAGGTTAGTGGCTTAGTAGATTAGAAATGTTTTCTAACCATGAACGTAACCTTCTAACCTCCTAAACTCCTAAGCTTAAATTTTCTACACATGAATGTAACCTTCTAACCCACTAAACTCCTAAACCAACAAATTAAAGTTATTCATCATCCGAATAATGTTGTTTAGAAAATTAAATGTGCACATCGTAATTAAAAATAAATATGTCAACGACAAAAGCAATTGAACGAGCGAGAACATGTGCCACAGAATATGTGCTGGCACTCAATGATACCCTCAATGTGATGAATGGAAAGTGGAAGCTTCCTATCATTGGGTCACTGATGTTTGGAAAGAAGCGCTTTCGAGAGCTGGAAAGGGATATACCGAAGATCACACCGCGCATGTTGTCTAAAGAATTGAAAGATCTGGAGATGAATGGGATGGTCAAACGTACTGTTTTTGATTCCATTCCGGTGACCGTGGAATATGAATTAACAAAATCAGGTTTCTCCTTAAGTGAAGTGTTAGATAAAATGATGGAGTGGGGAGTGGCACATCGAAAAGAAATAATGAAATAGTTTTTTGCGCTTTTGTCTTTTATAATTATCGATTCATCGAAAGAAAAAATTTCATCACTGCGAATACGATTATTGTTGTGTAGTAATTTCATCTCTTTCACAAATTCAAACACAAACGCAAAATGAAAAAATCAATTTTCACTTTACTTCTCTTAGGAGGTCTTTATTCTGGTTCATTACTTGCTCAGGAAGTTCGTGTCCAGGGAAACATGCTGATCCTCGGATACATTGAGAATCCCTTTATCGGGGCAGGTGTCGGATTTGAAACCGGGCTTGGCAAACACTTTAGTTTAAATCTTGACGCCAGTTGGGGCTCTCAGGAAGATGGAAGCTCTTTGGAGCTGAGGCCTGCAGTCAATTATTATTTTGGCAAGGAACAAAAAGGCCTTTTTGTAGGCGCTGCTTTTAAATACATCAACCTTAATGAAAGTGAGGAAAATGCCAACCTATGGGAGGATAATCTTTATACGCTAGGGTTTAACTTGGGATTTAAATCTTTGATTTCCGACAATTGGACAATTGGACTTACCGCCAGTCCTCATGTTTCCGTTGGTGGACAACAAGAAGGTGATGTAGCCGGTATCAGTGCACAGCTGGGATTAGGGTACAGATTTTAATCAATACATAGATTTATTAGTCTGAATCACGGATTCTTACGGATGACTTGGATTTCACTGATTAATTTTCAGCTGTTTTGCTACCCGGAAGATGAATCTGTCTAATCCTTAGTATCGCTTAATCCGTGATTCAGACTATTTTTAAATTTTTTCGCACGGAGTACACAGAGTGCACGGAGTAATGCTCAATTGCCTTAGCTTTTCGATCACGCCTAGCGTCGTGATCTACGTTGCACTTCTCTTTTCTCTTTTCTCTTTTCATTTTTCCTGGGGCTCGACATGCATCAACACATCTGCCACCTCAGGCAATTCTTCCATTAGTCTGGCTTTCAGTGCATGCGCGATATCATGGCCTTGCTTGACAGATATATCACCATCAACTTCGATATGGAGATCAATGAAGTAGCGCATGCCTACTTTACGGACGATACATTTTTCGGTGCCGTTGACACCCTCAACGTGAATGGCAATTGAGCGGATTTGTTCGATGAGTTCATCATAGGTATGTTCATCCATGATTTCACCGAGCGCGGGACGGAAGATGCGATAACAGTTATAAAGTATAAATCCTGAGGCCGCAAGTGCAGCCCAATCGTCTGCGGATTCATATCCTTTACCCATCAAGAGGGCAAAGGAGATCCCGATAAATGCCATGACGGAGGTGATGGCGTCACTGCGGTGATGCCAGGCATCCGCTTTTAAAAGGGTGCTTTTTGTTTCACGGCTTTTGCGAATCACCAGCTGATAAGAAATTTCTTTCCAGAGGATGATGGCTCCAAGGACAATAAGTGTAAATGGTTTTGGAGCCCCATGTGGTGTACGGATATTCTGGATACTCTCATGAGCAATAATCACTGCAGAGGTAATCAGAAATCCAACAACCAGAAAAGTGATAAGGGGTTCAGCTTTGCCATGTCCATACGGATGATTTTCGTCTGCAGGTCGGTTTGCATATTTGAGCCCCAATAGCACCAGGAAGGATGAAAAGAAATCTGTCGTGGATTCGATCGCATCCGCGATCAGCGCATAGGAATTGCCAAAATAACCCGCTACCCACTTAATGACGGCCAGTAAGGCATTACTCCCCATACTAAACCAGGTCGTGCGGATCGCTTTTTGTTCATTGGTCATTGCAGGGGTAAAAATTGCGAATTATTCCGGCTATATCGCGATTTTTATGGGCAGGGCATTAAAAAACCGGGATATGAACAAATGCTCATACCCCGGTTTATCCAAAAATGATAAAAAACTAGTACGCTACTATTAATTTTTGAACACCTCCGTTTTTCATTTTAATCATGTAGATACCGGCAATCCAATCCGTTACATCAAATTCAATATTTGTGATTGGCCCGAGCATTTGTTTTCCGTTGATATCGAATACACTAAAGGTCGATGACTGTGAAAGAAATACTTTTCCATTTTTTACGGGATTTGGATAAACTTGAAGAGAGGATGTGCCCACCAGCTCTTCAGAAGATACCGTAATGTTGTTAAGCTTGAATACAG
>JBBRDL010000176.1:0-6898 GCA_038203965.1 Chitinophagales bacterium
TAGATGCTAATGAGTATTCAGCGACTAAGAAGATGATCATCATCGAATAATCGTTGAACATAGAAAACGGTTTATAGCAATATAGGCCGCTACATGAGATGGCCTCTCTCCAGTTCGCTGGAGGGAGGCTTTCTCTTTTAAAAAGGTGGCTCAATCCGGTTGACAAGCCAGACTTTTGTGAGCAGTTATCTCAAGGCTGATGGAAACGATTGTTGGTTCAATTCAGGTTTTGGATGTGTTTGGTTTATCTTTGCGCTATGAAAAGCATAGTTATTATCCTTCTAGGGTTGTTTTTTTACGGTTGCCGCAATGCTACAGCCATACAACCAAAAGCATTTGGTGTTGAAGATCTCCACCAATTGAACTGGAGGCTTCTTGAGATAGCCATGGAGGATGGCTTTCCACCACCTATCGCATCGAGGGTATATACTTATCCACATATAGCCTTCTATGTGACGATACATAAATTTTTTCCGGATAGTCTCCAGTCACTTGCCGGTAGACTCAATGGACTACCCCCCATAAATGATGTAGATGTAAAAGGCGCTGACGCGGAGCTAACTGCATTATTGTCTTTTTGTAAGACTGCTAAAAAGGTGGTTTTTTCAGAGCATCAGGTTGATGAGTTGATTACAGGCATTTTGGTTAAAGCTGAAGAAAGCGGGTTAAGTACTTTAGTGATTGAAGCTTCTGTAAAGTGTTCAGATGAAATCACCGGACATATGATCGATTGGATAAACCAGGATAATTATACAGAGACGCGTACAATGGACCGCTGGACAAGTACGAAGAAGAAGGGGGAATGGATTGAAACACCTCCTGATTATGGAGCTGGAATGGAGCCAAAATGGTTTAAAATCAGGCCTATGGTAATCGACAGTGCGGGTATTTATAGATCTACACCCCCACCGCCATATGATCCTACAAGAGAATCAGAATTTTATAAAATGGTCAATGCTGTGTATCAGCAATCCAAAGAACTGGATGAGGAGAAAGTTGCAATCGCCTTGTATTGGGATGACAACCCTAATACTTCTGAGCACCATGGTCATCTTGTATCCGTCATCCACAAGATTTCTCCACCCGGGCATTGGCTGAATATCATCAGCCAGATCAGCAGAAGAGACAATAGCAGTTTATTCAAAGTGACCAAGGCTTATACGTTTACATCCATAGCCATGTTTGATGCTATTATTTCGTGTTGGTATGAGAAGTATAAGACTAATCTGGTTCGCCCCATCACCTATATTCAGGAAAATATTGATAACAACTGGACTCCGTTAATCCAGACCCCTCCATTTCCTGAGTATACAAGCGGACACAGCGTTATATCCGCTGCTGCTGCAAGTGTATTAACCCACACCTATGGGGACAACTATGCATTTACAGATTCAACGGAGGTGCTTTTCAATCATCCGATCAGGCGGTTTAACGATTTTCATGAGGCTGCATGGGAAGTCAGTCTGAGCCGTTTCTATGCTGGGATACACTATATGGAAGGTGTCACGGAAGGTAACAGGCAAGGAAGATTTATAGGACAATTTGTCCTGGATTCATTAAAGTAGACATCTGCAGGTCCGTTTCTGACAGGCAGTTTTCAGATAGGTTGTCGGTAGTTTGATGGATATCGAGTGAACTACTTCTGATATCTTTACGGAGGCATGTTCGATGGATCTCGTTAACGACATGTTGTATGCCCTTATGGTGATTCTAACAAAAAATTTGATATGAAGAATTTTCTTCTTGTTTTGGTCTTAAGTGCTGCCATCGTGTCTTGTAAAGAGAAGAGTAGCGATACAGACTTCCAGACCATTTCGTTTGCTGAATCTGCACCTGTTGAGGATGAAAAGAGCCTCTTTACACAGCTGGATTCAACTGTTACAGGAATCACATTTGCAAACACCATCACCGAGACGGATGAAATGAACATCAATCTGTACGGATATCTGTACAACGGAGGTGGAGTTGCTGCAGGCGATATAAATAATGATGGCTTGATTGATCTTTACTTTACAGGGGGGATGGTATTCCATAAGTTGTATCTAAATGAAGGAAATTTTAAATTCAGGGATATCACAGCTGCTGCAGGTGTTGATGGTGGGTATGGTTTCAAGACCGGTGTTACCATGGTCGATATTAATGGGGATGGCCTGCTAGATATTTATCTCTGCAAATCAATGGTAAATGATCCTCAATACCGCAAGAAGATATTGTATATCAATAACGGGGATCTGACATTTAGTGAGCAGGCGGCAGCTTATGGTCTTGATGATGCCAGTTATTCTTCTCAAGCGTATTTCTTTGATATGGATACAGACGGCGACCTTGACCTTTACCTGGTTAATCATCCCTGGAATCAGTCCGAAGCCAATAATCTTAATGTTGTATACAATGATAAAGGGGAGATCGAATTGAAAAAGCCCACAGATTATAGTTTCATTAGTGACCGGCTTTATGAAAACACAGGCAACCACTTTACCGATATCACGCGTAAGGCAGGTATTGAAAACGAGGCATTCGGCCTTAGCGCTGTGATAGGTGATTTTAATAACGATTTAAGGCCGGATATTTATGTCTGCAATGATTATGTAAAACCAGATTTCCTTTATATCAATAACGGAGACAAAACATTTACAGAAAGTTTTTCTGATTATTTCAGGCACTCATCCATTTCTTCAATGGGTTCAGATTTTGCGGATATCAATAACGATGGCTATCAGGACCTTATCACGCTTGATATGCTGCCGCGCGATCATTACAGGCAGAATATGCTGATGATGATTCAGAACTATGACAAGTTTGACCAGATGATCAGCATAGGACTGAAGGCACAATTCGTCCATAACGCTTTACAGCTTAATAACGGGAATGGTACATTCAGCGATATTGGGTTTTTGTCCAATACAGCTGCAACAGACTGGAGCTGGAGCGCATTGTTTGCAGATTATGACAATGACGGATGGAAGGACCTTTTCATCTCCAATGGGTACAAAAGGGATCTAACAAACCAGGACTATGCGCGATATGCCACTGATTCTCTCCGGAAAGAATATGCAGCAAAGCAGATGAGTATGTTAAACTGGGTAGAGCAGATTCCCAGCGTTAAGGTCAATTCCTACTTGTTCAGGAATAATGGCAATTTGCAATTTAGCGATGTCTCAAAAATATGGAACAGTGGTACGCCGGCCTTTTCAAATGGTGCTGCCTATGCGGACCTTGATAATGATGGGTACCTTGATATTATAGTCAATAACATCGACGAGCCGGCATTTATATTGAAGAATGATGGCAAATCTTCACGAGCCAACCATTTTATTCGTTTTACGCTGAAAGGGGAGAAGGGGAAAACAACTTACGGCACCCGGGTGCGGATCAACATAACTGATGGACAATCGCAGGACCAAGTCTTTTACCCCACACGCGGCTTTTTCTCAAGCGTTGAACCTGTCATCCATTTTGGAATAGGAGATCTTACCACCATTAGTTCCGCGGAAATCATTTGGCCTGACAGAAGCATTCAGATAATTGAAAATCCGGCTGTAAATACAGTACATCAGATTGTGAAAAATTCCTCCGGTGCAAAGTATAAGCCTATCGAGCCCAGAAAGCTCTTCTTTGAAGATATTTCTGCCAAATTACCTCCTGAAGCCAGACATAAGGAGAATACATTTATTGATTTTAAACGCGAACCTCTCCTGCACCAGAAGTATTCCGAAGAGGGTCCTGCAACTGCAGTGGGGGATGTAAACGGGGATGCTCTGGATGATATTTTTCTGGGAGGAGCAGCTGGGTATGCAGGTAAACTTATGTTGCAAAAGCGGGGAGGTGGTTTTGCAATAGCTCCATCGATCCCATTTATTAAAGACTCGATTTATGAAGATGTGGCAGCCCTCTTTTTCGATGCGGACAGCGACGGCTCAAACGATCTTATCGTCATCAGTGGCGGAAATGAAAAATCAATGGGTGATCCTGTCTATCAAAGCAGACTTTATATCAACAATGGTAAAGGCGAGTTTTCGAAAGTGGCAAATGGATTGCCGCAGGTGTTCACAAGCGGAGGGTGTGTTGCAACTGCTGACCTCGATGGTGATGGTGATATGGATTTATTCATAGGCGGCAGGGTCAGTCCCGGAAAATATCCACTGCCACCGGTAAGCAGCCTTTTAAGGAATGATAACGGCAAGTTTACCAATGTGACACCTGAATGGTCTGAGGGGTTGATGAATTTAGGGATGATTACCGATGCCCATTTCTCCGACCTTGACAAGGATGGGTCGCAAGAGTTAATTGTCGCAGGTGAGTGGATGCCCATATCCGTTTTCAAGAAAGTGAACAATAAGTTTGTAAATGTCACCGCAGATATGGGATTGTCCGACTTATCCGGATGGTGGTATACATTGGAAATAGCAGATATCAATAATGATGGCTTTCCGGATATAGTGGCTGGTAATGTTGGCTTGAATTCCTATATCCAGGCAGGTCCCGGAAAACCTGCTACATTATATTATAAAGATTTTGACAAGAATGGCACTGTAGATCCGATCCTTTGTTTTTATAACGGGGAGAAAAGTTTTCCACTACAATACAGAGACAGGATGTTGGATCAGATGATTTTTTTGAAAAAGAAATTCACCCGCTATCATCCATACGCAAATGCAGGGCTGGAAGATATTTTTACTGAAGAGCAACTCAAAGATGCAAAAGTACTTACGGCTAACACATTTGCACATACCCTTTTTGTCAATCAAAGTGGAAAAAGATTCGCTCCCAGGGCGCTTCCTAAGTATACCCAGATATCAACTGTTCGCGCTATTAGAGTCATGGATGTAAATCATGACAGCTTACTGGATCTGGTGTTGGGCGGAAATTTTTACGGAACAGATGCACAGTTTGGACGCCATGATGCTTCAGTAGGAGCTATTTTAATAGGTGACGGAGCTGGTAACTTTAAAGTCGTCAGCCCAGGAGATAGTGGTTTTTGCATTCCCGGAAATGTAAGAAGTATCCTTCCGTTGAAAACGTCATCAGGCACATACCTCTTCGTGTCGCGCAATGGCGATGCATGCAGTTTATTCGAGTGGAAGTAGCTGGCAGATCATACTCAAGTTGCAAATCTCCAGTATCACTATCCGTTAATCATTACGGGCATCCTAGCCTGATAGATAACTACACTATTTGGTTAATTTGTTCCTCCCTGACTCGCAGCGGGGGTACATAGATTCTGAACAAATTAAGTGGAAGATGCAATTAGCCTGATAAGGCTAAGAAATTCTTCTTTTAATTAACGGCCCTTAGAATAATGCCGGATTCTTGGTCAAAATGTAGATTGTTCCTTCAAAAACAGTTTTTTATAAATTACTATATTATTTAATATGATATTCATGAAAAAAGATTGGCATATGTTTTGAATTCTATTGCTTGGAAATACCACAAAGAGTTAGGTTCAATGTCGAATTGTTTCTTAATTTTGGCTTGAAACCGCTTAGTGTTAAGTATATTAATATTTTTCGAAATATTAATCTCAACCTGATGAATGAAATACGCTGTCTGGCGTATTCCTTGACTGATCAGTCCTTCTGATTCGTCGAGGGTGTTTATAAGGTGGAGATCCATATTAAGGGTTTACGTTTTAAGTCTATTATAAACACATAGTGATATCTCATGATTAGCATAACATCGATGATTTGGTAATGTGACTGCACGTAAAACTGTACTTCTGTATTGTTTTTACGCTTGATTGCGCATACGCATAAAGGTGCACTTAAATTAGAATCGTGCCACTGAATAATCAAAGATTTTATTTAGATCCAGATATCAGCATAGAAGTAAACATGCCCTTTGAAATCGGTTGTTTACACATCAAATAAAATGGCCAATGAAAAGGCTTGAAGAAATGAAACGTTGTAGTTACTTTTTAGGATCGCAAAATATGGCTGCTGCTAGTAATAGCATTCCACAGCAATTTGCTTTGTCGTACAACAACACAGTAAATGAAATATAATAATTGCTTACGAAAACCATTAGAACTTATTTTATAACAAATTCCATACTCATGAATAGCAAATCATTTACAAATTTCGCTGCATTGTTTATAGTTATGCTTTTTACGTTTGGCGCCATCAATGCCCAGACGTTTTCTGGTAATACTATGAACACAGCAGGCAACACTTTGATTCCCTCATCGGGAACAGGGGGTTGTACACCACTGACTACTTTCAACAATACTGTTGCAGGTACGAGCACTGCAGTAGCAAAGGTTCAGATAAATCTGACCCACACTTGGTGCGGTGATCTGGAGATTTTCCTTCAGGCTCCAAATGGCCAGCGGATAGCACTCTCCACTAATAATGGTGGCTCAGGGGATAACTATTCCAACACTATGTTTGTAGATGGATCTCCATCTGTAACCACAGGCGCTCCGCCTTTTTCCGGCATGTACTCCGCTGAGGGTGCAGTTGGTGGAAGTTGCGGTGTCCCTGCTGCTGGTAATGTTGCAAATCTTGCTGCATTCACGCCTGGTGCCGGACTAAATGGTACCTGGCAGTTGCTCATTAATGACAATGCAGGTGGTGATATTGGCAATATGATTGCCTGGTCTATCACCTTTGCCGCTCCTCCAGAGCCAGTTGAGCCATGCGTAATCGTTTGTCCGGACGACATTATTTATAATCTAGATCCTGGAGCTTGCGAACAAATCATTAATTGGAGCCCACCTACCTATGAAGGTGGTTGTGCTGTTCCGGTATTGACGCCAGGGACAATCAGTCAGAACAACAGTGAAACAGCTGTTGATGATGCGCTCTCTTGTTTCGCTGGTGACAGACACTTCCGTGCTTATAGCCTCATTGAAGAGGGTGTAGCTGGTGACTTTCAAATGACATCACTCAGAATGTCTTCA
>JBBRDL010000177.1:0-6856 GCA_038203965.1 Chitinophagales bacterium
CAGACGGTGACCATCCGCGAGCGGGATACGTTAAAACAGGATCGGATCCATATCTCAAAGATCAAGGAGATTGTAGAAGAAGGTATCAGTTTTAGAAATTTGTTCTAGTCTCAACTCAAGACTGCACTACAACTTGGGCCAACTCAAGATCATCATTGTGTTTGTAGTGAATCAGTAAAAATAGTATCTATAGACAAATTTCTTCCCTCCCGCTGTAAACGGCCACCAGTGATTTGCTTTTAGTAATGTTTTTTTTGATCCGTAGTACGCGAGCTTAAGTCAACTTAAGCTCAACTTTGCTTCTGTGGGTTGTGAAAAATCCCTTGGCAGAGGGCTTTAACAATATCAATTTTTTGGAGCAAACAGTTTGATTTCGCTCACCGCAGAATTTTCGTAGTCACGGATTTACGGATTACTCACCCCCGGCGCATCTCTTATTCAGGACTTTGCTGATGGAAAAAGTTTTCCGGGAGAGGGGAGGTGTGATTATTCATTTGGCTTTTCGGGAAAATCATGTTTTGAAATCCTGATTCCTTTTTATTAATTTTAACGGACAACTATATTTCTCACATTTTCAAAACAAAACAAATGAATACTAAAATGCTTGTGGCCGGCCTCATGGGTGGGGTTGGCTTTTTTCTCCTGGGCTGGTTATTATATGGCATCTTGCTGATGGATACCATGGCTAGTTACTCTAATGCTGCCTGTATGCGCGCTGAAGAAGATATGAATTTGCCCCTGCTGGTAGTAGGAAATCTTATTCAGGGGTTCTTCGTAGCGTATATTTTTTCCCATTGGGCCAGTATTTCTACTTTTGCTACCGGATTACAAAGAGGTGCTTTTATTGGTTTCTTGCTATCACTAGGGATGAATTGTATCTGGTATGCCACATCGACAGTGATGACCAATTTTACAGGCGCAATCATCGATATCATAGTCGTTACGGTGATGTGGGGCATAGTCGGTGGGATAGTCGGTTGGTGGCTAGGTAGAAAGTGAGAAACTAGAAACTAGAAACTAGCAGTGAGTAGTTAGAAATCTGTATTTAAAAGAGCAATTTTTTAAACTTCTAACTGCTCACTTCTAACTGCTCACTTTCCTCACATCCACGATTTCTCTTCCTGCTCTACTCGGTAGAGAATATAATCCCTCGCCTGCCGGGCAACAGCCGCATTGAGGTAGGGGAATGAAATATCACCTCCAGCGGTAAATACATTAAGAGAGGTCAGTCCTCTCCGCCGCTGCATCGGAGATGATTCTATGTGCACACTTTGCACTTTGTATATCTCTATCAACTTATAGCTGTTGCCAAAAATACCTCCCTCGGAAACAATAAAATCCGGGTGGATCTTAAGCCTCCTTTTTCGTTGATACAGGTATCCCATCCAAATCGCCAGCGGGAATACCAATGTCAGCAGCCATTGCATCACACCATCATTGAACCATGCCATTAATCCAAAAAGGACAGCAGGGACAAATCCAAACAAGATGACCATCAGTATGACAATAGATGGATGCATATGGTGTGAAGAAAAGACAGCGTTTTTATATTCAGGTACGATCGTATCAAGTGTGTGCTCTACCTGCTCCTGATAACAACCCGGAATGACAAGTGATTTATCCTGATTCTGATCCACATTCGTCGCCTGATAAATATTCACCTGGTAGATGCCAAACAACTTTTTTAAAGGTGATGTTATCCAGCGTATCACCTGGATCTTTGATTTTTGTATTGACTTTTCATTTCTCGTAAAAAGTCCACTGACGACTTTATAACTTTTCCCTTCCCTCCAGAACTTAAGTCCATAATATTTTAGCACCGTCCTGATAAGCGTAATGGTAAACGAAATACATATAAACAATGGTATGGCTAGCAGTGTTGCCAGGATACCAACGATGGACATGGCCGTAGTCGTATTCTCCAACTCATCATAGACATCCCATCCGATCGCCTGATTCACATCATCCGCGAAACCAATAAAAAAAGCAAAAATGATGGCTGCAGTCCGTAGATGATTTTCACTGATCCCGATTTTGATGAGATCTTTATAGGATAATGAAAGTATCAATTCAGGAGGTTCCTGAATAACCGGAATGGGAGGAATGAAACCATCCATGTCAACCGGTATTGATTTTTTTTCTCTTTTATAGACAAGCACAATTTCTCGTAGAGCTTCCGCGCGATCAAGTTCGATAGCATCCAGTTCGAGTTCACTTCCTTTCGAACCGGCAGTATCGATCTGCACGCTGACGACATTTAAAAACTGATGGACGAGATTTCGTTTAAAGTCAACTGACTGGATTCGATCAAAAGGGACATTTAATACCGTCTTGCGAAATACACCGGATCGTACGCATAATTCATTATCCTTGATAAAAAAATAATATCGGGTATAGGCCACCAGGGAATAAATCAGCGAAATCAATGCAATACTAAATGCAATCGTTACAATAATAACGCCTCTGTCACTTTTAGTTTGGAAAATGAAAATCAACAGGATAGGCCACATCTGTCTTACGATGATCCGCAGGTACTTCAGCAGGATCAGGATCACCGCCTTGGGTGACTGTCGCTGGGGTTGATATAGAGATGTGCTATCCATCATTCTATTCGTTCTCGATGGACTGCTCAGTAGATCGCAGAATAAACGTCTTGAGTTTTTCTGCGGTATCCGGTAATAAACCTGGAATCATCAGATCGGTACTCTGACCACCGGCAGTATAGATCGTCAGTTTCGATAATCCGAAGCGACGGTCCAGAATGCCTTGCTTAAGATCACAATGTTGTACACGGTTGAAAGGAATAGTAGTCATACTTTTCCACAGCCAACCCGATTTGTACGTAATATCTTTTTCACGGACAGTATATCCCATATAATGAAAGACAAGTCCATTATAGTATACCATCCACAGGAGGAACATCGTCACCAAGCCGGCACCAATATATCCATATGGGGATATTTCGGGCAAAAAGAAAACTATAACCCAACTAGCAAAGATCATGATCCCAGCTACTAGCGCCGCTGTAATGTATCGCACCTTTTTGTAAGCAGGTTCAAGAGGAATCATTTCCATCTCCTCTGCTTCAGGCAGACCACTCAGGTCAATCTGAGCATTAGTAAATAATTCGTTGATTTGGTTCATCTGCTTTAGGTGGTTTCTTGTTCGGTCATGGTCTGAAGTGAAAGTAAAAATTCCCTGGCGGACTTCATTGTTTTTATTTTCTCCTTGATCATTAACAATCGGGTAGCAGATTGTTTCAGCTGAATATCCAAAACACGCCCTTTTGTCCCCAATAATTTGATCAGTCTGTCAAAAATCGCACTTTCGTAATACGCTGATTGTGCATTTTTATGAAAATAACAACGCAATACTGCATTTTTAAGGGTCACCCGATCAAATCCAAGCGACCTGGCTATCCAACGCAGACGCAGTCCTTCAAATAATTCTTCCACCACTTTTGGGCGCGGACCAAATCGGTCTTCCAGTGCCTGGGCAAATTTACCGATACCTTCTTCCGAATCAATATTATCCAGTTCGGTATATAGCCTTAGCCTTTCGTCAATGTTGGATACATACTCATCAGGGATGAGCATTTCCACATCGCTGTCGATCTGCACATCCTGTACATATTTGCGGTCACGTTCCATTTGCTCCTTGAAGAGATCTTTGAAATCAGTCTCTTTCAGTTCCTGGATCGCTTCTTCAAGTATTTTCTGATAGGTTTCGTATCCGATATCTGATATAAACCCACTCTGTTCACCTCCCAGCAGATTCCCGGCTCCGCGGATATCAAGATCACGCATCGCAATATCAAATCCACTACCGAGATCCGTATATTCTTCAATGGTCTGAAGCCTTTTTCTCGCTTCATGCGTTAAGGAACTCAACGGTGGTGCAAACAAATAGCAAAACGCTTTTTTGTTAGAACGCCCCACACGGCCGCGCAACTGGTGCAGATCACTGAGGCCAAATTGATTGGCAGAATTGATAATGATCGTATTCGCATTGGGAATATCAAGGCCTGTCTCGATAATGTTTGTGCTGACCAGTACATCGTGCTTTTTATTGATAAATGCCAGCAATGTTTCTTCAAGGTGATCTGATTCCATCTGTCCATGGGCCATAGCGACATCAATATCAGGACACATGCGCTTAATCAATGCAGTGATTTCTGGGAGTGTCTTGACCCGGTTATGTACAAAAAACACCTGGCCGCCGCGGTTGACTTCATAATAGATCGCATCTCTGACGACCTCTTCATTAAAGACCCGCCGCTCCGTATGAATAGGTTGACGGTTTGGTGGCGGGGTTCGTATGATCGATAAGTCGCGCGCTGCCATCAATGAAAACTGGAGTGTACGTGGTATCGGTGTAGCTGTCAATGTCAGTGTATCTACATTGACTTTTATTTTGCGTAGTTTTTCTTTGGCGCTGACACCAAATTTTTGTTCTTCATCCACGATCAACAGGCCAAGGTCTTTAAACTCGATATCCTTTCCCAGAAGAGCATGTGTACCGATCACAAGATCCAGTTTGCCTTCCTTCAATCGCTCCATGATTTCTTTTTTCTCCTTGGCAGATCTGAAGCGGTTGATATAATCTACAGTGGCTCCCATAGGACCCAATCGTTCCTTGAAACTATGACTATGTTGAAGAGCGAGAATAGTCGTAGGCACGAGCACAGCAACTTGCTTGCCGTCCGTGATAGCTTTAAAAGCAGCGCGGATGGCTACCTCCGTTTTGCCAAAACCAACATCACCGCAGATAAGTCTATCCATCGGGTGTGGGCGCTCCATGTCTTCTTTGACCTCCTGTGTTGCTTTGTACTGGTCCGGTGTATCTTCATATATAAAGGAAGCCTCAAGTTCATTTTGCAGGTAACCATCAGGAGGAAAAGCATGCCCGGGCGCATTTTTGCGAAGCGCATATAGCTTGATAAGTTCGCGAGCGATATCCTTGACCTTGGATTTGGTTTTTCGCTTGAGGTTTTCCCATGCATCAGAACCTAGCTTACTGAGGACGGGTTCAGTGCCATCCTTGCCTACAAATTTTGAAATTTTGTGCAGCGAATGGATGCTGACATAGAGGATATCATTGTTTTTATAAAACAACCGTACAGATTCCTGAAGATGACCACCGATATTGATTTTTTCCAGTCCTGAATATTTTCCGATGCCATGATCTATGTGCGTTACATAATCTCCGGGTTGTAACTCGCGAAGCATCCTGACATTGAATGCCTGATCTTTGGTAAATCCTCTTCGCAGCTGATATTGGTGGAAGCGTTCAAAGATCTGATGGTCTGTATAACAAACCACTTTGGCGGAGCTATCAATAAAACCTTCGTGGATTGATTTGGTGATAGGGGTAAATTGAATCTGCGCACCGAGGTCTTCAAAGATGGCATAGAAGCGTTCTACTTGCCTGGCATTGGCGGTAAAAATGTAATTGGTTCTTCCTGCTTTTGTCTGGTTCTTCAGATCTTCGATCAGCAATGGGAAGTTTTTATTAAAACTCGGTTGCGATTTCATCTTAAAAGTAATCATGGATGATGCCGCCACGAATTCATTGCTATCCCCTTCGATCACGACACGCATCGATTTGAGCGAATCTATAAAAGAAAAGGTGGGGGTAAATTGTTTTTCTTTGATAAACCGCTGTACTGTAAATAACTCCGGATCAATATCAATGATACTGATAGCGGAAAGCCTTTCAAATGTATCCTGGTAGCGATCGATGATTACGCCCGGTTCTTGTATCCATACAAGTGTAGAGGAAGGAATCGCGTGCAGGAGGGGTATATATTCTTTGCTCTCAAAGTGTGTCTGAACGTTGGGGATGATATTGACCAGGGAAAGATTGCGCTGTGATAACTGCGTGAGTGGGTCAAAGAGTCGGATACTCTCTACTTCCTCATCAAAGAGTTCGATCCGATAGGGCCATTCATTTCCAAAGGAGAAGATATCAATGATGCCGCCCCTGATCGAAAACTGACCTGGTTCGTACACGAAGTCAACCCTGACGAAACCGATATCTACCAATAAAGAGAGCAGACCATCAAGGCCGAGGTTTTCCCCTTTTTTAATCTGAATCTGTTGTTTCGAGACAGAAGAAGGGGAGATGACTGATTCGACCAGTGCTTCCGGATAAGTCACTGCGACCATGGTCGCTTTCTGATAGCCTATGAGGCCATTGGAATGGAGCTTATTGACTGCTTCGGTTCGTTCCATGACCTGACTGGAGATGATTTCTTCAATCAATCCGGGGCGTTTAAAACTATCCGGAATGAAGAGGATATCGGCATCAGGCAATAAAGAAGCAAGTGTATTGTGGAAATAAGCGGCGGCTTCTTTGTCCGGAGCGATGACCAGCCATGGGCCGCAACCATTGAGCATCAGTCCGGACAGGGCAAAGGATTTCCCGCTGCCGACCAATCCGGACACCCCTATGTGTGCCTGATCCGTCAGCAGAGCCTGTTGAAGCAATTTTACAGTAGCATCCTGACCATACAAGTCAATCAACCGCTCCAGGTCCGTCATGGGAAGGTAAAAGTAAGTGAATGCTTCGACTCCGAGAATGAAATGTAAATTTTATTGAATAGCCCCGACTTTCAAGTCGCGGGAAAAGGTGAGCAGCAACAAATTGAATAGCCCCGACTTTCAAGTCGCGGGAAAAGGTGAGCAGGAACAAATTGAATAGCCCCGACTTTCAAGCCGGGGAAAAGTGAGCAGGAACAAATTGAATTGCCCCGACTTTCAAGTCGCGGGAAAAGGTGAGCAGCAACAAATTGAATTGCCCCGACTTTCAAGCCGGGGAAAAGGTGAGCAGGAACAAATTGAATAGCCCCGACTTT
>JBBRDL010000178.1:0-6839 GCA_038203965.1 Chitinophagales bacterium
AGTAAAGATTCGAATTCACCGATCTGAAGTTTGGTGACAAGGTACTGATCAGCGGTATGAATTTTTACATATTCCTTCAGGCTCTCAATGTACAGGATGTCACCAAGGTTTACTTTAACCTGTCGTTTATCCACATTGAAAAAATGAAATGAGAATGATATGCGCGCTCATTTTGGTTTGGGGGATGCGACGTTGGTCGACAGTATCGTGATTGAATGGCCATCCGGAATCAAGCAATACAGAACAGGGGTTCTTCCCAATCAGATACTTGATATAGAAGAAGAGCTTGTCAATGCTATCCAAAATGAGCACCCGTCTTTTGCATTAAAAGTATTTCCTAATCCTACCAGTTCGGACCTGCACCTGGAGGCCAGTTTTGGTGATCAAAGGAGTGATATGATCCTCGAGGTATTTGGGGATACGGGGCAGATGGTCTATAGAACTACCTACTCGCAAGTAAGTGGATATTGGCAAGATCACCTTGACCTCAGAAAACTTCAAATTGCTCCTGGTCAGTATATCGTGAGATTGAGTAGTGGAGTGTTGGGGGAGGAGAGGAAGATCATCTTTATGCCATAAAATTGGGATTGGCTCAATTTACGGGAGGCGCTTTCCTTATCGTGCCTGATTGCATGTCAGCATTCTTTGTATTTTTCATCCTGTTAGCTTTTAAGGTGACAAGCTATTTCAGGACGAGACACTTATGATTTTACTTCCGATTTAATTATTTGCTTTGACTAGTACTATTTATTTGAAATAGTTTTATGTATTGCTTACTACAGATTCATCTCTGATTTCCACTTTTTTTAAATCTGCTGTTGCAGGGCCATTGATTACTTTCCCTTCTGTGGTAAACCGTGAACCGTGAGCCGGACAATCGAAAGATTTTTCTTCAGCGTTCCATTGCAGGATGGCTCCGAGGTGCGGACAAACGGCAGTGCAGGCGTGCAGATTATTCTGTTCATCACAGTAAACGGCGATTTTGGTTAATCCCGAAGAAATTATACCTCCTTGGTCTGGTTTTAATTCATCTGCATCTTTTACATCGCCCTTAGTAATCCAGTCGGCATACTGTGCAACCATTTGACCAGCTTCGTGCAAATAAATCCCTGCGGTTTTCATGGTAATGCGGGAAGGATTGTATAAATCTTCCCATGGATTTTTGGTGCCGGTAATTATGTCCGTTAAAATTATTCCACCCAATGTACCGTGAGTGATTCCGTTTCCTGAATCGCCCGTGATGATATAGATGTTATCGTCTCCTGGATTTTTTCCGATAAATGCCATTGAATCTACCGGCTCCAACACCTGCCCCGACCATTTGTATTGAATATCTCCCATGGCGGAAAATCGTTTAGTAGTCCATTCTATTAATCTGGAATATCTTTCTTCTTCCGGAATGTTTTCATCATCTGCTTGTCCAACTTTATGGTCTTCGCCACCCGAAATTAATAGATCATGGGTAGTATCGAATTCTGCCAAGCGCACATAATGATAAGGTGCAGCAATCCATTTTGAATTTTTATTTCCGGTATCCCACCATAAAGCATAGGGCAATTTCCCTTTCGGAATTTTTGCAGCTATGACATAGGTTCGATAAGCCCATTGCTTGGTGTGCATGGCTACCCAATCGTTTACCGGAGTGTTCGTAGCCACGACGATATGTTTAGCTTTAATTTGAAAACCATTTGCTTTTGCTCCTTCCTTTGTAATTTCCTCCGCTTTTGTTTCAGTGTAGATTTTTCCTCCCAGGTCAATAATTGCATTGGCTAGACCCTTCATATATTTCATGATGTGAAACTGTCCTTGTTCGGGAAACTCGATACACCTTTTTCCTTCTTCGGATTCCAATGCAGGAACTTGCGCTAGCATGTTGGTGAGCAGTCCTGCGCTTTTTGTCGCTTCATACTCTCTCTCTAATGTTTCTTTTGTATCGCTTCCGCTTAAGAACAAATACCCTGAAACTCGCCTGAAATGGCAATCAATTTTTTCGTGATGTACGGTATTCGCTATAAATTGGATTGCCTCCATGTGGCTGTTCGCTGCCAGCTTGGCTTTCTCTTTACCGAATATTTTTTCGAGCTCAAAATAACGGTCGTCTAAAGCGCACGTAATGTGGGCTGTGGTGCGGCCTGTTTCTCCACTGCCGATGTATCCGTCTTCAACTAAAGTTATTTTTCGTCCGGCTTTTAATAAACAGTATGCAGTTGTTAATCCTGCAATGCCGCCCCCTACAATTAAAATATCGGTTTCTATATTGTGTTGGAGCTTTTCAAAAACGATTGGTGGCGTTGATGCTATCCAAAAAGATTCATTTTTTCCTGACGTGATATTACCGTCAATAGGCCCTGATGCGGAGGTAATCATTGTATATAGCTTATGATTGGTGATTAGAATAACGCTTGAAATAAATCTGCTTAGTGGTCTTCATTATATACGGAGTACAAACTCGCCTACCATTTCGTTGGTCACAGTGAGAAGATTGGGAAATCACTGTGTTTTTGATACCCGTTGCGCCAATCTGACATATCCTGAAGGCCCACTAAACAAAATTTATTATTTATTTTCTAAATGCTGCATTCAAGCATTCCCTTTGAGCTGATGATGGTTTACACGGTCATATCGCTGTCAAAATAAGCCGTTGGTATTGGTAGTTTCATTTTGCATTATTTGTTTTTCCCCATCCGACTGACGAAGAAAATAATTACAGCAATGACGAACACCACGAGAAATATCCCTACGCCCATTCCTGCTTCAAATATGCCGCCTACAACCGCGCACCCTGACAAAGAGGTGAGCCATGAAATCAATAAGATAAGAAAGAACGAATGCTTTTTCATGGAAATGGTTTATATCGAAAGAAGGGTGATACTCTTACGGCAATTTTTCACTAGAATTTAAATTAAATAACAAAGGTGGCAGAGTTGATAGACACTTTCCTTACACAATCTCTGGTAAAAGTTACACTATTCACATATTAGGTTTGGAATTAAGGCACAAGTGCAGGAAATATGGGAACATCAATAACCAGGATCTTTGATTCCGCATAGGTCGTTTCGGCTCCGCTCAACGACCGGTGATTTAGTAATTTGTAGGTGATCTTTTTTCTACTTTTTCTAATTCAGTAATCATGCATGTGTCGTTTCGGCTCCGCTCAACGAAAGTGTAATTAGATTGATCATTGAAGACGTTGAGCGAACTTGTGCTGAGGCAGTCGAACTATGCAATCTAAAATCTGTGATCAGTGAACTGTGATCAAGACAGATCATGAATAATTTCTGCGAAAATTTTGTTTTCAATACTTCTGCGTCAGCTGCGATCAGTGAATCGTGAGTCTTGAAAGTTGCTTGTGCTGAGCGAAGCCGAAGTATGAGTTGTGAAAGTTGGTTGTGCTGAGCGAAGCCGAAGTATGAGTCTTGAAAGTTGGTTGTGCTGAAGGGAGTCGAAGTAGGATTTAGGGAGAAAAGGAGATGTTCCCTGCCGTTGAAAACGGCTACAATGCCTCTTGTATAAAACAAGCTCTCTTTGATTTGGCGTACGCGAGCGTAGATACAATCTACGCTCAACATGGGATTTAGGGAGAAAAGGAGATGTTCCCTGCCATTGAAAACGGCTACAATGCCTCTTGTATAAAAAAAGCTCTCTTTGATTTGGCGTACGCGAGCGTAGATACAATCTACGCTCAACATGGTCATTTAAGACGTTGAGCGTAGCCGAAACGACTCTTGTGAGAGCTGAAGCCTTGATAATAGATTTATATATAGCCTTGTTTATTTTTGAACCATCAGTTTCAAGGTGGATGATCCAAGAGATGTAAACAAAGAAACAAAATATACCCCAGACGGAATTCCGTCCAGACGGAATTCAATCACAGCATTACCACTAATGCTCCAATCTGATTTAATGATTCTTCCAGTACCATCCGTCAATGATATTTTAGTTGGCTTTGCAGATTCCAGTTCATCTAAACTGATATAAAAGACATCACTTGCAGGATTGGGAAATGCGGCGAACCCGACATTCGAGGAAAGCGTTTCAGTGGCCGTTATTTCTGCATGGATGACGCCGATAGCATCCAGGTCAAATCCGGAGGATGGAAATGGTGTTGTCCAGGGATCATTGATGATATGGTCATATTGATCGTAGGAGGCATATTCAGGATTGATGCTGCCGACTACATCAATCACTTTGATGTGTGTGATGTGATTGACATCTAAACCGGGCACGGAAGCCAACTCATTCAGATCAAAGGGTGTGCCATAGAGTGCACGGTATTTGCCAGCAAGGTTGTCGATCTGTGTTGCATCGATAGTGCCACCTAAATCGAGCTGGACTTCGTCTTGCGTATAAGAGGTAGCAGCAAACCGGAAGAAATTCACACCATCTGAACTAACTTCCACAAAAGCCAGTTCGAGAAAATCGTCACTGAACGAGTTTTCGAATACCGCAAAATCCCATCCCTCTCCATTGATGATTGGAGCAGCAAAGGTCATGACAGCAGATCCCCCATCTCCCAGACTTACTAGTCCATTTGAACCTGCCTGGCCTAATGCCAAGGTGCTATCTCCGGTAGTCGCATATCCCAGCGATGGATCGGAAATATCCTGATAGCCGCGGATGACCTGAGCACCTGTGGCCCATGCTACAAATACTGAGCTGTCTTTATGGATGGCCGTAGTACCATCCACACCCACGGGTGGCGCAAAAATTTCATAATCGGCAGTTGTAAAATGATCTATGCAGAGATATGCGGGTGTATTCATTCCAAAATCTCCGGTATCACTGGAAGACATGAAAATATGCAGGCTATCCGTATTGCCCAATAAATTGAGATCAACCCATTCCCATGTCTTTAAAATATAATCAGCATCATTGTTTTCAAAACGATAGTCAGCAAGATAGAATTCAACACTGTCCTGGGTCAATGCTCCCTGATAATAACTTCGCACTGTGATCTTAAACCAGTCTGGATCATTACCGCTATCGCCACCAAATTTCTTTGCAAAAAAATCACCTTCTTTCATGCTCAATGCGCTGATCGTAGCATTCGTCACATAGAATCCTCCTGGAACTTTTCCAATGGCTGCGGTGCTTAAATTTATCACCGGGTTAAAGGTGCCTACTGCATAGTTAGGCGAACTATCAAAACCAATTGCCGTGATGGCAGAATACAAATTATCTGCACCGGCGGTCGTGCTATCCCTCATATTACTATACGCCCAGCCACCTCCCCAATAGCCACCAAATTCAGGGCTATAGTAATTTGGGAAAACACCGTTTCCATCTTCAAAAAAAGTTCCCATTGGCATATCCGAACCATTCCAAAAAGTATCCTGTTCCAGCGGAAGGGCATCAAAGGTGGAAATGGTTTGCGCTACGGATAATTTCATTGTGGCCATAAATGCGCCAATGAAAAGGATCAGGATGTGTAAAGGCTTTTTCATAATGGAAAATTTAAGGATAATACAATGACTTTAACTATGCTTGTTTTAATCGAAGTGCAGGAATTTGACTTTGCATCAATGCAAAACTTCCAAACAAGACGCCGGAATACACAAGATCACCCATCAATGTGCCTTTCAGGAAAGGTACGCCGGTTGCATAACATGATAACAGCCCGGATATATTTTGACTATACATAGGATTGCCTAGCCAACATCCGAAGTTGGAAAGAAAAAAGAATATACCGGTTGCTGAAAGAGCACCGGCTAAAACTCTTTGTGGAGTGACTTTTCGAAGCAGAAAAAACGCTGTGATGGAGATGAGTACATAGCTTCCGTATTGCCAGTAAAAGCCAGAATAAAACCAGGTGAACTCAGGATAAAAACGGGCATATAGTACATTATTGATCAACAGATCGCTGACCCATGTAGCGATCAATGGGATGAGTAATCCTTGCCACTTTTTTGCAAAGTAGGTAGCTCCAAACAAGGCCATTGCGCCCAAAGGAGAAAAGTTTAACATATGTGGAATGACTCTGCTGAATGCACACGCAAGTATCAAGAGGAGTAATATTGGAAACCTGAGTTGAATTGTTTTTTTCATTTTATATAATCATTGTATGCGTTAATAATGGCATGTCATAACGGACAAAGCCTTAAAGATTCATTCTGAACTTTACAATGCTGGATAGAAAACAAGAAAAACGCGATGTGTGGCTACGATGGGAAGAGATATCGTACATCAGATGTGTAATCTGGTACAAATATCAAATCTGACGTGAAGCTTCTGATCGCGAAAGCATTGTCGATACTGCCCTGTGATAGGCAGAACGGAAGAGGCAGGTCTCCTGACTTGTAACTATTCTGCCACCCTTCCCATCCGCATAGGAGCAGACAGTGGGCATGACCGGCAGAACATGAATGTTACTTACAGTTGCGCGACAGTTCGTGAATTACACACGATTCCCTATTAATGCACTGGTAAATGCAACCAATTCCGATTGATGAAAAAATACAGAAAAGAACTTAGTGGGGGTAAAAGTACGTGATTTTGGCTAACCTGAAGTAATTAAAAGTCACTCAGGGGGACCAAGCCAAGCTGTTTGCAATATTCGGCTACTTTCTTGAAATCGTGACTACTTTACATGACTTCATACTTGAGAGAACAATTTGCAGATACTATTGGTAATTCATCTTAATGTTTTTTGGGAAGTCGACCTAATACAATGTTTATAGGTTTAGGGCTAAAATTGTAACTGTTTTAGCCCCCTAAATACCCGGACATAATTACAATAAAAAATTTGTAATTATGAGCATGAAAAAGAAGTACACGAATGCAGAAAAGATCAGCATTGTGAAGGAAGGGGCCAAGCAGGGCGTGAAGACTACCCTGGAGAA
>JBBRDL010000179.1:0-6664 GCA_038203965.1 Chitinophagales bacterium
ATTTTTTCGCCAGAGTGAGTTGACCAACCCTGTCACCAAGATTTCCGCCTATGATCAGATGATAGATGTTTTGCTTCATGGATTCTTTGACAAGGTAAAAAAACGATTCAAGATGATCAAAAGGCTGAAGAGGCTGAAGAGTGAAGAGGCGAAAGAGGCGAAAGAGGCGAAAGAGGCTGAAGAGGCTGAAGAGGCTGAAGAGGCGAAAGAGGCTGAAACGTAAATTAAACCGGGTCCCTGAGCTTGTCGAAGGGAAGAGGTTGAGTACCTTTCCTTCCTCCGCCACCTTCGCGCAGCGAAGGGGCGGTAGTGGAGGGGCCCTGAACTTACCATTGACAATGGAAGGGTATAGTGAAATCAAACTGCGGCTCTGCGCAAAAAAAATAGAAACTGAAGAGGGAAAAAAGAATAGTATTTCGCTGTGCGAAAAATTATATTACATGTCCTAGTACTTAGTTACTTCCGCACACGATATTCCTTATTGCTTTTTTCTTCTGTCTCGCAATCGCCAGTTCATAGGAAAATGGTTCTTCCAGCCCTGGACTGTGTACTTAGCCCAACCTAGCAAAGTGCCGTCATAACTGATCACATACCATCCCGGTTTTTTCCCAGGTGGGAGCGTATGGGTACTCCGTTCGAGAAAATCAAGAGCGATAGAAAGATCCACCTCTACGATTTCATAATCCAAGTGCTGTATCCCGGCCATGGGCATAAATTGGGAGGGTACAAAATCCTTGCCTTTCAATTCGCCAGCTTCAGCCAATGCATCAGCCCTCGTTAAATACATAAGCAATTCATTGGCCTTTGACTCAGCCTGGACTGTAATTAATTGAAGTTGAGGATTGTTTTTTCTTACCAAGTACTGGTCAGCACCAGATAGATGCGAAGTTAGCCATGTAGGAACAGGTTCAAATAAACTGAAGGGCTTTTTCGCCTTTTTGTATTCCGGTTCTTTAGGATTCGTGTTTTTTAAAACTGCAATAAATAGCCCTTCACCTTTTACTTTATGAGGATAGAGTTGATAGCCAATAGCAGTATCTTCCTGTATAGGGGTAATGTGCCATTCATCCGGAAAAGTCAAGCTCATGGATTGCAGGCCATATTGACGGATGAAATGTTGAATATTATATAGGTTTTCCTGCATGCTATAGGAGCATGTGCTGTAGATCAGCATGCCATCCTCTTTTAGTGATTTGATAGCGTCCGCTACAATTTCCTTTTGGAGGGTGCTACATGATTCTACAAGGTAGGGGGTCCATTGTCGTATAGCTTCAGGTTCTTTCCGCATCATCCCTTCTCCTGCACAAGGGGCATCGATGAGCATGATATCCACAAACGGTTCGCTAAAAGAGGATACTGGTTCACCGCAGATAAAAGTATTCAGATAGCCTGCTTTCGTAAGGTTTTCACGTAGGATGGATCGGCGGGGACCTACGATTTCATTGGCGACCAACACATCTCCCGGTCCCATATGCTTTGCAAGGATTCCTGTTTTGCCACCTGGTGCCGCGCACAGATCAAGCCAGATACGTGATTGATGATCCAGATTTAGTTGTGATACGACAGCATCCAGGATCATTGAAGAAGCTTCTTGTACATAGTAAGCACCTCCATGCCAATGAGGATCAAGATGAAAAAACGGACGTTGGTCCAGGTAAAAAGCAGTATCACACCAAGGGACATTTTCAGTGGATATAAAGGAGGATTTCCCTTTACGATGATGCAGCCTGAGACTAGTAGGTGAAATCGCTTCCAACGATATAAAAAAATCGTCAGCTTCCTCGCCGAGCTGACTTATCATTCGCTGGATAAATTCCTGGGGTAATAATTTCATAAGCGTGGACAATTTACGAAGCCAAAAATTAAAAGCGGATCTTCCATAAAACCCTTTTATAAGCAGCTATCTCAACCGGGTATATTTAACAGCAGCGTCAACTAATCTACAAATACAGATTATTGGCATTCTCAAACCACTTGTCGTCTCACGGTTTAACACTTTCCCTGTCTCAAGCGCTCAACTTTCACTTTCTCCGTGTCTCACAATCCTTTGATCTTCCCGTGCAATGCGCCACCCTTAGCAAACAACCGATCTACCTGTTTACTTACCTCCGGGTCAGTCTCCAGCACAGGGGCATGGTGGGGTTTGACCCGCGCATCAATGATCATTGGTGCTTTGCAGGTCCAGTGTTTGTCTATAAACCTGGAATCAACTCCGTAAATATCTTTAGCAGGCTGAGAACGTGTAAAGGTTGCCCAAATAAAATTATTTAGTTCGCGGCTCATCCACTGACTATCCTCGGTCAGGATCCACAGAGGCCATTGTTCGAGATCGTGTTCGGAAAGTGATTGTGTCAGTTGTTCTAATTCTGTGTGTGCGGAAGGGTAGTCTGTGAATCGATCGAATGAAACGCCTATCACACCAGGCATGATCAAATCCATTCGTTTACAAGTTGAGGGAAGAGTAATGTCTGGGGGCATGTTCGCTGCTAGTTTCCTGCGGACTGGTCCGCGAGCTGCAATGACAAGTTTTGATCCTGCATTCCAGCTATCACCACTATAATCCAGTGTATCTATAGTCGTGCGTGTTTGAAAATGTAGATCACGTGTAAGATCAATTCTGCTAAGGATATGCTGGAGGAATACAGGTACATCATGTGTAGATAATTTGGGATCATCTTCATGACAACCTATCATTAAATATTTGGCAAGGGATGTCTGGCCTTTGCCTAGAAGGTGGTTGGCCACAGTAAGTATCTCCTCAGGGACTGGCGCCCGGAAAGGCATGTATCGCTCATGACCAATGGCCAGCAACAGAGGATGCACTCCGGCGGCATCTATAGCATGTACTTCTTTAAGTCCCGGAAATTCTTTTGGGGCAAGTGGTTCTACTAACTGATGGATAAGCCAACCAAAATTACTGTCTTCCTGCGGGGGCCTACCGACTACTGTAAAATGCCAGATTGGGTTTTTTCGATAGTAGACATTTTTAATATCTAATATTGGAAAATCATGTTGTAAGCTATAGTACCCTAAGTGATCACCAAATGGGCCTTCAGGTTTCATTCCCTCTAGTCGAACGGTACCGGTGATACAAAAATCAGCATCCGCCGAAAGTACATACCCATCTTTGAAAAAATACCTGAATCGTCGACCTGCCAGTAGCCCGGCAAAGGTCACTTCACTCAATCCTTCAGGCAGTGGCATGATAGCTGCAAACGCATGTGAAGGGGGACCACCTACGAAAATGGTGACTTTAAATTCATCACGGCTCTGATTGTAAAGGGTATGATGCACCCCGATACCACGGTGAAGTTGATAGTGCATGCCAGCTTCAAGATTCCGGACATATTCATTACCGCTGATCTGAATGCGATACATCCCTATATTAGAATTCATGATACGCTTATCCCCGGGAGGTAAACTCATTACTTGCGGAAGCGTGATAAATGCACCACCGTCTTTAGGCCAGCTTACGATTTGAGGGAGCTGATCCAGCGTTGTGGAACCATGTAAGATTGGTTTACGAAAATTTGCTTTTTGGGGCAACCCATGCAAAGCAGTAAAAGGTGTCTTAAGATATCGGCCAGGGTGACGTAGAAGGTCAGATGGGTCAGCTTTGAGTTGTATAAGCCGCTGAACCTGGTCAAGCTGGTGTCTGAATAAATAGGCCGTCCTTTCTTTTGTTCCATAGAGATTGGATAAAGCAGGGAAAGGACTTCCTTTGACATTTTCAAATAGAAGTGCAGGTCCTCCTGCTTCGAAAACACGGCGATGTATTTCGCCAATCTCAAGGGTAGGATCTATAGTTGAGCCAATTCGAAGGAGCTGATCCCCTGGTAAATCCTCGATAGCTTGTCTTAATGAATGATAGGCCAAAAGATTCAAGTTAGTTTAGAATGCCAAAGTATAAATAGCTTATTGGATGAATTGTTGTAGAACCTATATCCGCAAGAATAAAATTCAGGAAAATCAGAGTTGTCTGTTTCGCGTGACTAATTTAATATAGTCTGGATCATCTTTAAGGACAATCAGATCCGGATCGTATTGGAAGGTTGTTCCGGTTTGAAATTTAATACCCTCATCGATTGCTATGGATAAATACTTCATAGCTGCCGTTTTTTCGCCGAGATTAGCTTTGATCTTGCCCTGATGATAGGGGGTAATTCCAAAGTCATATTCAATGTCTAATTTGTCAAGTTCTGCAATCATAGCATTGGCAGCTTCGATCTTTTGTTGCAAGGCATAGATGACCCCCAACTCTCCTTTTAACCAAGGGTCCTCTGGATATTTTTTTATTTCTTCCCGATAAATCTTTTCTGCAGCAGCCAGATTCCCTTTAATTCGGTAACACCGGGCTACCTTCCAGTTTACAGCATTCCCATAAAGATTAATTGCTTTATCGGCATAGTATTGACTCAGCGCTTTATCGTTGTTCAACAAAGCATATTGGGCGGCCAGCCGCATATAAAATTGACGAATATCCGGTACCGTGCTTGTTTTTTGGGATTTGAAGATAAGATCATTAATGGCGACAGTATCCCCAGTTCGGATATAATAATTTATCAATCTGGTAGTTTGTGATGGAAGCTCGGCATATGGTTTCAATTGCCTGGCTAGTTTACCGGCATTGTCAAGGTCATCAAGATCAAGGTAGGATTGCATCGCAAGACTAGCCCTGGTGCGGCAATAAACGCATGCATTGAGATCCAGTGTATCTAAACCGATCTCCCCATAGAATTTCAGCGCAGTTGCAGGATCATTAAGGTGCTCTATGGCTAGGACCATACCTGTCGTATTGATAAAAAGGTCATGAGGTTCAATCGTATATTCCTTAATAAAATACTTAAAGGCCTCAGCACGTTTCCCGTTGAGATCCTCCTCATAATATCGCAGATAATTTTCCTGCCGGATATCCATGTCCGTAAACCTTCTTTTGATCAACTCGATGGTATCAGCTTCATTGCTGTATTGGCCGTTGTTGTTAAGTTCATCGAGAAGTAGAAAATAGGCATCAAGAAATGTTGTGTCGTATTCAATTGCCTTTAGCAGGTAAGTCTTTGCCTCCTCCGCATGGTCAGGGTCGGCCCATATTTTTCGCGCCTGATAATAAGCCTTCCAAGCTTTATCATTCGTAAAACTGAATACCTGATGGTCTTTACTCCCCCAATACCCAAGAATATAACTTCTTAACAACGAGGTACAATCAGATTCATTTTCTATGGAACACAAGACATCAGGAAATGTATGGATAATTTCTTTGTTCTGTAGATTGGCAATCCTGGCTCTGATCAACAGGGAGTCCTTATGGATGCCGGTGAGATCGTAAATACCTTCTACCACGATTTTGGCGCCCATTTTTGCTGCGAGGGAAGGGTCTTTTGTCACTGAACTCAAATCTCCTTTAAAATAGAGCATAGCGGATTCAAATCGTATGATCTTGTCCGGGGTAATGGTTTTGCCTAGTGCATACGAGATAGTCGTTGATATTTCCTCACCCAGCGTAGCGAGGTCATTGCGGTTTGTCAGGTTTTTAAGCGGAGCAATATATATCGGACCCTCACCCAGTAAAAATGAATCCTTTTTATTTTTTTGTTTAATCAGAAAAAACACCGCCATCGCCATAATCCCCAATATGATCAATAAGTAAGGTGTTGTCCTGGGAAGGTGTATATGTTGATCTTGAGCGAGAGGGGGAATGACCAACCCGGGTTCATTAATAGCAAAAAGCTCGACACGCTCTTTTACATTCTTAAGGGAATAAAGTCCTAACCTTTTGAAATGAACATCAGGATGATTGTCCAGTTCATTCGCTACTTTTTTGGAAATGAGAATGGAGCCGGGGACGCCCGAAGATTGAATGCGTGCGGCTACATTGACGACATCTCCGAATATATCATTATCCTTGAAAATGAGATCTCCCATGTGTATTCCAACCCGAATTGGAATTCTGTCGACAGCGGATGACTGTTGAAGGCCAATGGCACAGTTTACAGCATCAATGACACTATTAAAAACGGTAGCACTGCCATCACCATAAAACTGGATGATCTGACCATTGTATTTTCTGGTAGCTTCTTCCAGGTCTTTACGATGATCGTTGACCTGCTTGATAGCAGCAGGTTCATTTCGTTGAAATAACGCGGTGTAGCCCTCTATGTCGGCAAACATGACGGCGGCTAGTTTCCTGGTTCCTGCTGAATCGGTCATAGTGGTATTTTTAGGAACAGTTTATTTTCCAGATGACAGTGGGCTCATGGCTAAAATGCTGAAATTAAGGATTTTTTAGGCCAATAACTTCACCTGTGCAGACCTGTTTATTGTTTATAATACGGCTCTAGCTACCACGGTGAAGCTACTTGATTGTCCTGCATACATGGAAAATTATTTTTCTGAGTTTCCCTGATGGTTCGTATCGAAAGTTTGTTTAGATTTGGGAGTATATTTTTGAGATGCCAGCAAACGTAATTTTTAAAGGAGTTTAAATATCTAACTTCATTTCTGCTGCCTGATAATTTCATTTCACCCTAATAATTGCAAGAACTATGTTGTCTCCTAAATCAAACCTTTGGCCTGCTATCGCATTGGGTTTTGTCACGACTTTAGTGGTTTTTTTTCTTGTTCATTTTGTCTATTATGGATTGTACCTCGATGGATTAGATGGGTA
>JBBRDL010000180.1:0-6554 GCA_038203965.1 Chitinophagales bacterium
CCGACCCTTCCCCACTTGTAGTCACTCGCTCACTCTCTCACGCTCTCTCTCTCTCTCTCTCTCACTCACTCACTCACTCACTCACTCACTCTCTCACTCTCTCACTCACTCACTCACTCACTCACTCACTCACTCACTCACTCACTCACTCACTCTCTCATGACTCCTCAACATGCTTCTTGAAGTTGTCCAAAATGGCTTGCCAGCCTGTGCGCTGTAATTCCGGTGTATTCGTATTTTCAGTTTCAAAGGAGACCATCACACAGATCTTATCCGTCTGAAAATTGAAATGCACATCAGCGTTGCGGCCGTCGTCCATGAGATAGGAGATCCGTGATCCATAATCCACGTCGGTATATACGCCAGTGAAATCAAAAGAATTCGATCCATCCCTGGCGGCCATGATCGATTTGAATTTTCCACCAACGCGAACATCATTCTCTGCATGAGGGCAATGCCAGTCTGGGGAAGCTGCATTCCATTCCATGATGTGATCCGGATCCGTATAGTATGACCATACTTTGCCTTCTTCTCCTCCAACCATCGCGATCACGGTGATCCGGTCTGGCCCATGAGCTGTTTCTTCGGATATGTCTTTCAGCATGGCCATAGCTCTTGGCCACATGTTTTCAAACATGTTGTAATAGTCTTCCTGTATATCCATTTCAAGATGAAAGCGGGTAGTGCCTTCGCCTATTTTCTCCAATCTATAGTTTTCAAAAGAAGGAGCCCATTCCTTTACCTCATTGCTTGTGGTATCCACCTTCCCATCTTTGAGAATTCCAAGATGACGGATAGAGATAAATTCCGGTTTTATACTTTCTGCAATTTCTGAAGCCAAACCTGCTTTTTTACCATCTTCAGTAGGAGCGATGAAATAAATCGAATCGCCTTTATTCCAGCCGCCTTCGAAATGAGAACCTTCCTGGAACGCGCTTGTCCATTTTCGATAAGGAGCATCTTGCGTGATGGCATCCCAGACTATTTCTCTTGGGGCATTAATGTCAATCGATAATACCAATTTTGTCATATTTCAATAATGTTTTGATGTGATTACAAATGTGTATTGGCTTGTTAAATCGGAGCATTAAGTATGCAGGTTTTTTTTGGTTTGAAGAGGGTTTAAAGTAGTCACGCCGAAATGTAATAAATATCCTAAAACTGGAATAGTCCTGATATGCTAATGGATTGATCGAGTGATCTGTGATCAAAAGAAATCAAATGTCCCGCCGCAAATGCTGTGCATATAGCGGGAGCTCCATTTGCTACGATATTGCACCTTGCGACCGACGTCTTACTTCATGCGTCTTACTTCATGCGTCATGCGTCTTACGTCAAGCATCTTACGTCATGCATCTTACGTCATGCGTCATGCGTCTTACGTCAAGCGTCTTACATCTTAAGTCTTGTGTCTGGCGTCTTCCGTCTTACTTTCTTACTTTCTCACTTTCTTACTGTCTTACAACTTTCCGAGGCCCTGCTTGTTCAAACCACTTTATCTTTAATCCGTAAAATTCAATAGCATGAGTCAACATACCCACCTTCAATCCAAAACCGCCTTAATCACCGGTGGCTCTAAGGGCATCGGCCTCGGGATCGCTGAAGCCATGGCGAGGCAACACATGAAAGTAGCCATCACCAGCCGCCATTTTGATGAGGCACAGGCTGCTGCCAAACATCTGATGAGTCTTGGCGCAGAAGCTGCTCTGGCCCTCGAATGTGATGTCCGGGACTGGGAGGCCCAGCAGAACGCAGTCAAGGAGGTATTGGCAGATTGGGGGCAATTGGATATAGTGATCGCTAATGCCGGTGTAGGGTATTTTGCCCCTATAGATACAATGTCTCACAGCCATTGGCATGAGATTATGGATATCAACCTTACAGGTGTTTTTTATACATTACAAGCATCCGTGGAAGCGCTGAAAGCAAGCAAGGGGTATTTAATCACGGTAGCGAGCCTGGCAGGTACTAACTTTTTTGCAAACGGTGCAGCCTACAATGCAAGCAAGTTTGGTCTTGTAGGTTTCTCCCAGGCAGCTATGCTCGATTTAAGGACTTACGGTATCAAGGTGACCACCATCATGCCTGGTTCAGTGGCAACACATTTCAACGGCCATGTCCCGGATGATAAAGACGGGTGGAAGATTCAGCCGGAAGACATCGGTGAGATGGTAATTGATCTGCTCAAAATGAATCCACGTGTTTTGCCAAGTAAAATTGAAGTGAGGCCTGCACAGACAGCCTGACCACATACGATACGGATAAATTTTTCAATTGACTTAGCCAACGAAATGGTTGACCGTTGTCAGGCTTTTGGCGGTTGATTGATGTATGCTGCAATGGCCGCAACGCTTGCATCAGGATCCGAATGAATTGAATTATGATCCACCAGGTCCGGAATCAAACGGATGTTTAGCATCATATCCTTTGGCTGGGTCTGCAGTCCGAGGAGGTACACCTGTATATTCTTTTGCTCCAGATGAAGGATGATATTTTCAAGCGTGTACAGGCCTGATTGATCAATGAAAGGAACTAACCTCATGTCGATCAACAATACTTTTCGTTTTGAAGATATTTGCTGGCTGAGGACGTGGAAATAATCCTTATTACCGAAAAAAAGTGGGCCGTTTATTTTTTTGATGCTCACATATTTTCGCATCTCTGCGGGTATGCCATAAGCATCCTGCAAAGCGTCGGATTCGTCGTCATCTCCATCGATCGTTGACTTGGATAGTTCCTGAGTGACATCTCCCATTCGTTTCATAAACAGAACCGAAGAAATAATCATACCTGCAGCAACTGCCTGTAAAAGATCTACAAAAACAGTTAGTATGAGTACGATGATCATGACCACTGCATCTGTGGGTGTCACTTTCCGGATATGTTTAATACCCCGAGTGTCAATAATGCCGATACCTACAGTGATCAATATTCCTGCTAATACAGCAAGAGGAATCTGAGATGCTAATTTCCCTAAGCCAAGCAGGATGAGCAGGAGAACTAACCCATGAATGACTCCGGATATTTTTGATTTGCCGCCCGCGCGAATATTCACTAATGTTCGCATCGTAGCTCCGGCACCTGGAATACCGCCAATCAAAGCAGCACCCATATTTCCTATACCTTGTCCAACAAGTTCTTTTTTTGAATTGTGCGTTGTTTTCGTTATGTTGTCAGCCACCACAGACGTCAGCAAAGAATCGATAGCCCCGAGGGCTGACAAAGTAAGTGCGGAAAGGAGGATCAACTGCATGTCTCCAAAAGCTGAAAAAAGTTCTATATGAAGAGCAGGCAAACCTGAAGGAATATCACCAATGACACGCACATCCATGGGAATAAATAGGGGGATGAGCGACACGAGTATCAACGCTACCAGTGGGCTAGGGATCGCTTTGGTTATTTTTGGAAATAAATAGATGATGGCAATAGATAGCAGGGAGAGGAGTAGGGCGTACATATTGATATCGCTCAATGGAGTGCCGATGTTTTTAAAGATGTCAATGATCTTTCCGGGTGAAATATGTCCAAGCATAGGGAATAATTGCAGGGTGATGATGATGACACCGATTCCTGTCATGAATCCCGAGATGACAGGATAAGGTATGTATTTAATATATTTTCCTGCACCTAATAACCCCATCACCACTTGAAATAAACCAGCTAATATGAAACACAAAAGAATAGAAGGCATTGCTGATGCTAAATCACCTTTGACCGCAATCATGGAGGCAATGATCGCAGCGGAAACAACTGTCATCGGACCGGTTGGTCCGCTGATTTGAGTCGGCGTACCACCAAAAATAGCAGCAAGGATTCCAACGGCTATAGCACCGTATAATCCTGCAGCAGCACCGAGTCCGGATTGTACACCAAAGGCCAGCGCAAGCGGCAGCGCAACAATTCCTGCTGTGACTCCTCCAAAAACATCTCCGCGATGTAGGGTTATTCCTTTCATAATTGGTTAATCTTTAAATTGAATGGTCAGCATCTATGCATTCCTTCTCCAGAGGGAAAATAGTCTATTCAACCAGTATTTAAAATAAACAACACCGCTGTCAGGCCGTGAGTAAAATGTATTGTTGCATGGTTAGTAAGATACTTTTAAAACTCCAGAGGAGACACCATTAAAGTGTAACACATGTGATACGAATGCTTTTAAAAGCAGATAAATATACTATTCAACAGGGGATTCCATTTTTTGTTTTCCCTACAGACTGGTTTTGAACCTATTAAGTAAAAATGTGCTATGGCATACAATGGCGGCCGGCCCGTTGTGCTGCATTCAGTCTTAATAAGTAATTTGAATGCCTGCGACATATACCAACAAAAAGATTTATCTTTTATTCGATGGCGTTATGGTTTTCCCCCAGGTATATGTCAATGGCACATTGGCAGGCTCCTGGGATTACGGATACAATTCGTTTTATATCGATATCACGGAGCATGTCCTCTACAATAAAAATAATGTGATCGCAGTCCATGTGGATACGAGACAACATGACAGCAGATGGTATCCGGGGGCCGGGATCTATAGAAAAGTGCAATTGATCGCTGTCAACCATGTGCATGTTGATATCTGGGGTATGCAAGTCACCACACCGGTGATCAAACCTAACTATGCAGCTATCAATGTAGTAGCTAAAGTGCTCAATCAAACACCAACCTTGTATGATGAGCTGACGATTCAGTTTTCTGTTTTTAGTCCTTCATGAATTGAACTTTCTAAGACTGAAGTTAAAGCAAAACTTGCCGGTAAGACCAGTAAGGATTTTGAAACGACGATCACGCTGCCCAATCCCCAATTATGGGATATCGACACAGGAATTTTATATAAAATGCTTACTGTAGTCAAGCTTGGTAATGTCATCATCGATAACACCATGACCTCTTTTGGTATCCGATCAGCACGGTTTACCGCCGATCATGGATTTTATCTCAATGATCATCGTGTGCAATTTAAGGGCGTCAACTTGCATCACGATCATGGTCCATTGGGCGCTGCCTTTTATCCGAGGGCGATGGAGCGACAGCTACAGTTGCTTAAAGAAATGGGTTGTAATGCAGTGCGAACAAGTCATAATGTGGCAGCTCCTGAATTACTGGATATGTGCGACAAGATGGGCATACTGGTTTTTGATGAAATATTTGACAAATACGATCAGAAAGCAGATATCGTAGATACGACCGATTTTGAATCTTTCGCGCGACGGATCATCGGCAATTTTGTAAAACGCGATCGAAATCATCCTTCCGTTTTCCTTTGGAGTGTCGGCAATGAGATTGGAGATGTGCAATGGAATAAAAATGGAGGTTTCGCTAAACTCCAAACGATGATCAATGAAGTATTGCGCTGTGACCGCACACGACCCACTACATTGGTCTGTGACAGCCGCAACAGTGCAAGCCTTCGTCACTTTGATTATTATGATGTCCACAGCTGGAACTACGGTCGACGGTATGACCTGGCCCGACAACTGGAACCTAATAAAGCAGTTATTATTTCGGAATCTGCTTCTACCTTGAGCACAAGGGGATTTTATGAGTGGCCTTTGCCTGAAAAGAAAACCGATTTTACCAAATCACTTCAGGTAAGTTCGTATGATCTTAATGCACCCGACTGGGCCGAAATTGCAGACGATGATTTTATGTGGCAACAAGATGAAACGTACATTGCGGGTGAGTTTGTCTGGACAGGATTTGACTACCTTGGCGAACCCACGCCATACGATAATGCCTCCGTTTTAAAAATGGGCATGACAGATAAAGAAGCATCCGTCAGTTCCTACTTCGGCATCTTCGATCTGGTAGGTATTCCAAAAGAAAGGTATTACCTTTATAAAAGTTAGTGGCGCGCTGAAGAATCAACAGTTCACATACTTCCGCACTGGAATTGGTCAGGCATGGAAGGAAAAAATATTCCTGTTTTTGTGTATACCAACGGTGATTGTTCAGAGCTCTTCCTCAATGGTCGTTCGCTGGGGAAGCAATGCAAAAAGCCTGCCTCACCAAATTCAGTGGAACGATTCCGTTTGAGGCTGGAATATTAAAGGCAATTGCATATAAGGAAGGCGTGCAGATTGGTGAAGGAAGGATAAAAACCGCAGGTGAGCCTTATGGTTTAAGATTGACACCGGATCGAACTGTCATCACCGGCGATGGGATGGACTTGTCCTACGTATTGATAGAGGCAATTGATAAGTATGGCAATACCTGTCCCCTGGCTGACCACCTCGTGGAATTTAAATTGAAAGGCGAAGGAATGATTGCCGGTGTAGGAAATGGCAATCCTCAATCCTTAGATCCGTTTCAGGCTAACCAGGTAAAACTTTTTTATGGAAAGGCCATGCTGATTTTAAAATCAGAGAAGAAAAAAGGAAATATCGAAGTAACCGCAACGTCTAACGGATTAATTCAGGATATTACACGGATTAATGTCCAATAAAATTCAACTTTCATCAATTAAAAAACACCAAACTAAAATGATTATCCAAATACATACTACTATGAACGCTTTACGCCTCTTTGGCACCTTAGTCACCTTACGCCTCTTAGGC
>JBBRDL010000181.1:0-6535 GCA_038203965.1 Chitinophagales bacterium
CTGATTCAATATCACCTCGCCCTCTCGTTAAAAAGGAAAAGGTAAAAACAGGTGCTTCAAAAAAATAAGTGATGTTGCCTTTTTCTTCGGTACGCAGTTTCAGACCCACAGGCACTTCGAGATATTGAAGCTGATACCTGATCTTGACGCCGTCCGGCAATGGTTTGTCTCCCTCTTGTAATAAGGGGTCGCTAAGGTCTGAATCAGGGAGGTAGTTGCCTCCGATTTCATATAAAAACTCCCCCCCCTCATGAAAAGCGAAATTGAGTCCCATGGTAAAGGAAAAATTATTTTTAAAATAGATATTACTCATTACGCCGAGCTTCAAGCCCAGGTTTTCCCCGTTTTTAACAATGAGGTCGTCTTTGTTTCTCATTCCGGAAAATACCGGACTTGCCTGAAACCCGATCCTGAAATCCCTGTCTTGTCCTGTCAGTTGAGTGTTGAGTCCAACCAAAGAGAGGATAATACACAATATCTTCGCAACTGTTCGTTTCATATGTTCCAATGCGCATTGCGCTTTTTTAAACCAGCATACACCAGCCTAAAATGAAGATTGATCAGATAAGCGTAAGAAGAGGACTTGGCGTCCTGGCAGTGCTCAGCGTCTTCATTTCAGCATGTACCTCCGATAAAGAGACAAATATACCTGATGTGTCGGATATCCGTGTGGACCTGGATATTACCCGTTTTGAAGATCTGTTGCTGGCTGACACCACCATTGATGCTGCCGGGATCCAGCAGGTGATGGATGCTCATCCGGCTTTTTCAAATGTCTATTTCAATCATGTCATGCCTGGGTCGGAAGATATTCTGGCCACAGATGACCCAGAAGCACGCAAACAAGATATCCAGGCATGGATCCGCCATCCGCGCACGAGATGGCTTTACGATACGATCAAGACTATATTCCCGGATATTAAACCGGTAGAAGAAGGCCTTACTTCCGCTTTCACCTATGCTAAGTATTATTTCCCTGACAAGGCGACGCCGAGGATTTATACGACAGTTTCGGATTTCGGTTACTTCCCTTTTGTCTATGCTGAAGACAGCTTGCGGGACGGGATAGGGATCAGTCTGGAAATGTTCCTGGGGGATACGTTTCCTTATCTTACCTATACCGGTCTCAACAATGCCTTTTCGGACTACCTGACCCGGTCGTACAACAAAGATCATATCGTCAGGCGTGCCCTTGAAGTGTGGGTTGATGATATCGCAGGACCTCCGTCGGGCAATCGATTGCTGGATCTCATGATCCATAATGGTAAAAAAATCTACATACTCCAATCCTTAATGCCGACGGCTCATGATACCATGATCATAGATTATTCTTTAGACAAACTGCATTGGGTCGAAGCAGGTGAAAAAAATATCTGGTTTCATTTCACCAGGGAGGACATGCTCTATGAAACATCATTGAATAAAATCCAAAAGTATATCGGACCTAGTCCTGGTTCGCCGGGTATGCCGCCTGAAGCTCCCGGAAATACAGCTTCCTGGCTGGGATGGCAGATCGTATCCACGTATATGAAGAATCATTCGGAGACGACGCTAGCTCAATTGCTGCTGATGAAAGATGCGCAGGTGATTTTGGATCAGTCGGGGTATAGACCGCCGCGCTAAAGGCGCGACTTGGTCTATTTGTGATTTGTGAGTTGTGAGTCGAGGGGTACCAATTAGCGTGAATTGGCGAAAATTAGCGGCGGATTGTTTGTTGTGACTTGTGAATTGTGCTGAGCGTCGAAGTATGAGTTGTGAGTCGAGGGGTACCAATTAGCGTGAATTGGCGAAAATTAGCGGCGGATTGTTTGTTGTGAATTATGAATGTTGCTTGTGCTGAGCGTCGAAGTATGAGTTGTGAGTCGAGAGGTACCAATTAGCGTGAAATGGCGAAAATTAGCGGCGGATTGTTTGTTGTGAATTATGAATGTTGCTTGTGCTGAGCGTCGAAGCATGAGTTGTGAGTCGAGGGGTACCAATTAGCGTGAATTGGCGAAAATTAGCGGCGGATTGTTTGTTGTGAATTATGAATGTTGCTTGTGCTGAGCGTCGAAGTATGCGATCAGTGAGTCGTGAGTCGTGAGTTGTGAGTGCCGGGCATATGGCATCTGGTATCTGGCGTCTGATAGCTGGCATCTCTCCTAAAATGGCTTAATTCTTGTATATTTCATTCGTTCCAGCCTAAAAACACAGTCATGTCCAGAGCCATACCCTTAATCGACCTGCAGAAATTTATTGAAGGATCTATTGAAGAAAAAAAAACCTTCGTGGAAGAGCTGGGTCATGCCTTTCAGGAATTTGGATTTGTGGGGGTGATCAATCATGGTATCCCAAAAGAATTAGTCACCAGATATTATACTGAATCCAAAGCATTCTTTTCCCTACCTACTGATATTAAAAGTAAATATGAAATAAAAGATCTCGCCGGTCAGCGAGGGTATACTTCCTTCGGAAAAGAACACGCGAAGCAAAGTAATGTCGGTGATCTCAAAGAGTTTTTTCAGTTGGGGCAGCAAGTACCGGATGATCACCCATTGAAAGCTGAATATCCTGACAATATTCACGTCGATGAGGTTCCGTTATTTACGGAAACAGGCATTGAGTTGTATCATGCGTTTGAAACATCAGGGGCGCATATGTTGCATGCCATCGCTATTTATCTGGGGCTGGAGCCGGATTACTTTGATGAAAAAATCAAAGAAGGAAACAGTATTCTCCGCGCGATCCATTATCCCCCTATCACTGCCGAACCCAAGACGGCCATTCGATCTGAGCAACATGAGGATATCAATCTGATCACTTTGTTAGTCGGTGCTTCTGCCGGCGGATTGCAACTTCTTGATAAGCAAAACCAGTGGCTTGACATTCTCCCCGGTGAAGATGAGATCGTCGTCAATGTGGGAGATATGCTACAGCGATTGACTAATAATTATCTGAAGTCAACGACACACCGTGTTGTCAACCCTCCGCGTGAAGAATGGCACAGGCCTCGATTGTCCATTCCGTTTTTCCTGCATCCAAGGAGTGAAATGGATCTCACCTGTCTGCCTGATACGGTGACTGTGGAACGACCTTTGGCGTATGAGCCTATTACGGCGGGGGAGTATTTGAATGAGAGGTTGAGGGAAATTGGATTGAAGAAGTAAAAGGCTGAGGCGAAGGCGAAGGAAGATTTAGATAAGCCCTGAAGGGGCGAACTGTAGGAAGGGGGTTCAGCCCCTGACAGAAAGGTGATGATTTGAGGCGAAGAACAAAAGAGCCCTATTTGCTTTAAAATAGCAATACAAAATATTGGATTCTCAGAAAGAGATCTGTAATTCCAGTAAGCCTTTGCTGTAATACGCACAGATTATCATTGCGTGACTAATATTGTATGTTTTATCATACATTATATACATTATTAGCATTTAATGAATGAAATGTCATACAATTATGGCATTAAGTTAGAATTCCCTATATTTGTGCTGTAAATCATTCATTATTAATCAAAAAAATGTTTTGTGAACGATATATCATACACAAATTGGCTTGCTATGAGCGACCATGCCCTGGCTAGGCATATTGGTGAATTTATTCGATATCACAGATTGGATCAAAATACTACGCAGGAATCATTATCTCATTCAGCGGGTATAAGCAGGTCAACGCTAAGTCTCCTTGAGAGAGGAGAAATCGTCACACTGGCTACTTTAATCCAGGTTTTAAGAGTTTTGGATCAACTGCATGTCATTGAAGTATTCAATGTAGATAGAAGTCCAAGTCCGCTAGCCCTTGTAAAATTGTATAAAGACAACAAACAACGCGCGAGGCAAAAGCAAAAGGACAACACAATAAATAAAGATGGCAAATCAAGTTGAAGTAGCTGAAGTTATATTATGGGGAGAGACTGTGGGAGCTATTGCCTGGAATGACTCAACCGGTCTAGCCAATTTTCAATATACACCAAGGTGTAAAGATCTGAAATGGCACATAGCACCATTTCAGATGCCATTATCGTCATCTAAAAAAACTTTTTCCTTTCCTGCTCTTCGAAAAAAATCTGATCCTACAGCTGATACGTTTAAAGGTCTGCCAGGATTATTAGCAGATGCCTTACCGGATAAATACGGAAATGAACTTATTAATATATGGCTGGCACAACAAGGACGACCCGCTGATAGCATGAATCCGGTTGAAATGCTTTGTTTCATTGGTTCGAGAGGAATGGGAGCCCTGGAATTTGTGCCTGCTACATTAAAACATACAAACAAAAGTTTTCCTATAGAAATACAAAGCCTGGTCGAAATGGCTCAGCAAATGCTTTCAAAGAAAGAATCATTCGTAGCCAACCTACACGGGAATGAAGAGAATGCTATACAGGAAATACTTCGAATCGGTACATCAGCAGGAGGAGCAAGACCAAAAGCAATCATTGCTTATAATGAAACAACAGGAGAAGTTCGATCTGGTCAAACAGATGCTCCAGCAGGTTTTGAACATTGGTTATTAAAGTTAGATGGTGTCAGCGATGTTCAATTAGGTGCTAGTCATGGATATGGACGAATAGAAATGGCCTATTACAATATGGCTAAGGAATGTGGAATCGATATGATGCCCTCTCAGCTCTCGGTAGAAAATGGCAGAGCGCATTTCATGACAAAACGATTTGATAGAGCGGGTGCTGACATTAAGCACCATGTTCAGACGTTATGTGCCATCAAACATTATGATTATTCGTTGCTAACGAGTTTTAGTTATGAACAATTATTTCAAACGATGCGAGAATTGAAATTAACCTATCCAGCTATGGATCAGATGTTTCGACGTATGGTATTTAACGTAGCCGCGCAAAATTGTGATGATCACACAAAGAATTTCTCATTCCTGTTACGCCAAAACAGTCATTGGGAATTATCCCCAGCGTATGATATCTGTTACGCCTATGATCCAAATAATCTGTGGGTTAAACAACATATTTTGAGTATAAATGGAAAGCGAAAAAATATAACAAGAGCAGATTTAATGACCATTGCAAAATCTATAAATATTCAAAAGGGAGAGGCCATTATAAACGAAATTGTCAACATACTAAAGCACTGGGAAGATTTTGCGAATCAAGTAGATGTTGATCCCAACTTACGAGACGCCATTGCTCGTACACTGATTGAAATAGAATAATGATATACCAAGGAAAAGAAATGGAAGTACTTTCTAATAAATAGAATACCCCGTGTCGTCAATCCACCGCGTGAGGAATGGCATCGTCCGCGGTTGTCGATTCCGTTTTTCTTACATCCTCGAAGCGAGATGGATTTTACTTGTCTGCCTGATACAGTTACAGTAGATCGAACTTTAGCTTATGAGCCGATCACAGCGGGAGAGTATTTGAATGAGAGGTTGAGAGAAATAGGACTTAAAAAATGATGATTCTGCTACGTCGATAGTTGGAAAGATTCGCCATAGGTTGAAGTACTCAATAGAAGAGGTCGTTTTCGAAACATTCGAAACGACCTCTTTCTGTATATTTATAATCAATTACTTGCCAAAAACACCGCTTTTCTTAGCTTCTTCTAGTTTCATTATTTGGCCATCCGAGGTCTGATAGAAATCAATAGACTTTTCAGGCTTAAACTCCTTCCCTTCAGGATCGATAATCTTTACTTTTGAAGCCTCAACAATAACACCTCCGGTATACAAATTGAATATATCCGGATCAGACATTGGTGCACTCCCGCAAAGAACCTTCATGGCGAAACCTACGCAAGATCCTTCACAAGAACCTCTGCATCCCACTGAGTATGTAGTTTCAGCAGCTTCGCAATTTCCAGTCGACCAGCTTGGATAGCCACCGCAAGTGCAATAATATCTCCAACAATACCCAGCCTCTAACTTTATTGGATCGGAGCCTACTAAAAAGGGGATAAACCAAACTTCCTTTGTTTTTTTGGCAATTTCAATTCCACCATTCTCAAGATGCGTAATTAAAACATCACCTTCTATAAAAACAACGTTATCATTTGGGTCATTTTCATCGAATTTTTCCATAGTCCTAGTGGCAATAGCAATAGTACCTTCATAGGTAATCGCAATTGAATTATGCAAGCCTACTTTTGAGGAATTGGAAGTGAAGAATTTGCTTGAGCTTTCAAAACTGGTTGTGTTTGATTGCTCAGTGCAGGAGGTAGTGAGCCATAATGTCACTAAAACCATAAGTTGAATTTTCATAGCTATATGATTTATATATGAGTTAATTTACATCCCTTTCACTGTCTTGGCCCACCGCCATTTGGGCATGGGCCTTCATTTCGATACATCATCAAAGAGCACCATCCAGAGCAAGCGCCATAATAATTTGGCTTCTCACAGCCGGCATATGTTTGTGCTTGAACAACATTGCAAGTGCCCGTACCTTGCATACATTCACAGTCAAAACACCAATTGGCAGGCTCCCACGCCATTGTAGTTTTAATGGTTGATTCCTTTACGCGTACAAATGCATCGGCATTTGCGATTGTGAAATTTATTGAAGTTAAAATCAATAAACTCAGCAGTAAAA
>JBBRDL010000182.1:0-6454 GCA_038203965.1 Chitinophagales bacterium
TGAGCTTGTCGAAGGGAAGAGGTTGAGTACCTTTCTTTCCTCCGCCACCTTCGCGCAGCGAAGGGGCGTTAGTGGAGGGCCCCTGAACTGACCAGTGACAATGGAAGGGTGTAGTGAAATCAAACTGCGGTTCAGCGCAAAAAAAAAGAGGCTGAAGAGGCGAAAGAGGCGAAAGAAGCGAAAGGGGCTAAGGCGAAGATTAGACCGATTTTTTGGCTTGTTGAATTTTGGCTAGGAGCCGGGAAGATCGGGCCAGGATATTTTTACGCAGGGACATCAATGCTTTGACTTCTGCGGATGTGAGTCTGTGGTTTTGCGCGCCTTCCAGAAGGTCTTTGGCAATCACTTGGTCGTCGTGCCATTTACCAAGCATTTCCTGGAATTCATCTGCTATGACCAGACGTTTGTCCTTAGGCTGAAAGTTCTTCTGCAGGTAATAAATGTTCTTGATCTGTTTTCGCAGGTCGTGCACGTCTTTCTTTGCCAGTTTCTCCACTTTCAAGAGGTGATCTACTCGGTTTTGTTCGTTTAGTAGATATTTGTTCATCAACCTGCTGGCTGCTTTCTTAAAGTAGGCATCTACCTTTTTGGTGTTTAACTTTATTTTTTTCCGGAGCTTTGGATCGATCAGTTCGCTGAATGCAGCTTGGTGATGATGAAGATTTGTAGTGAGATCAGCAAAGTATTTTTCCAGTAGCGGATCGGATTTGTATTGATCCAAAAGGGTTTGCTGGATATGAATTTCTCTGACCTCACCAGCTAGCTTGAAAAGGGCTTTGAAAGGTTTGAAATATTTGGCTCGGTTGAAATCAGGATCATAAAAGCGAAGAAAGGTAAGTATCGCTTTGATCTTTTTAATGCCAAGGCGGAGAGCGTGAAAATCTCCAGGTGTATAAGCGTGTCCTGGCTTCTGCAGGATGGCTTCAATAGAGTCGATCTGGCGGCTGTAGTACTTTCTTAGTTTGGCTGTTGTCTTCATGTGGGCACCGTATGGCAGGCAATGGTAGTTTTTAAAAGTAACCTCTTTTTAGGGATCGGGTTCAAATAAAAAAGGCCCGAACGTTTCCGGGCCATGACATAACAATTACAAAAGAAGGTTAGTTCTTGTACGATTCGAACTATTCTTCGTAAAACTCCACTGCACCTGTTTCTACATTGTACATTCCCCCGATGATGGCAATTTCTCCTTTGAGGATCATATCATTTAGGATGGTACTCTTGTCATGGATTTGGTGCATGGCCATTTTTACGTTTAGGGTAGCTACTTTTTCTACAAACTCATCATTAGCGGAGGTGCGGTCAGTTGTCACTGTTTTTTCTGCATAGACAGCTGGTTGCAACTTGGAAAGAAGATTGGTCAGGTTACCCATTTCGACATGGTCACACGCCCCTTTGACGGCACCGCATTTGGAATGGCCTAATACGACGAGTGCTTTAGCGCCTGCCACTTTGCAGGCAAACTCCATGCTGCCGAGAATGTCTTCATTGACAATGTTGCCGGCGATGCGGACACTGAAGATATCCCCCAATCCTTGGTCAAAAATCAATTCTGTCGATGTGCGGGAATCAATACAACTCAGGATTACGGCGAGAGGGTATTGACCAGCGGAGGTTTCGTTGACCTGTTGTAGCAGGTTCCGATTGACTTTAAGATTATTGACAAATCGTTTATTGCCTTCCTTCAGCAATTCGATGGCTTGTTGCGGCGTGACTTTCGCCTGCATTTCTTTGTTTAATGTTTTCATGATATCAGGATATAAGGTTTAAACTGCTTTATTTGGCAACAGGCCTTTCACTTCCACCACGATGTTTTTCATGGTACTGGCATGGACCTGGTAATTCTGGATGATTTCGATGACATCCTGGTGTATAAATTTGGAACCTCTCGCATCAATCAGCACTTTGGAGTTTTCGGGAATTTCATTGAGTTTTTGGATGATACCTCCTTTGTTCAGAAACGATACTTCTTCGGAGAGGACGATATGATGGTCATGCGGGCTGTTGGACACATCCTTGACGTCATATGCATTGCGGTAATTGTTGAGCAGGAGATAAAAGATGGCGAATGCCATTCCTATACCGATTCCCGTGAGGAGGTCTGTCAGGAGGATACCAATGATCGTGGCGAGAAAAGGTATAAAATGCTCTCTTCCTTGCTTATACATGGTTTTAAACAATGAAGGTTTGGCCAGTTTAAATCCTACGATAAACAGGATAGCGGCGAGGGTAGCTAAAGGAATCATATTTAGCAAATTGGCTATCGTGATGGCGCAGATAAACAGGTAAACCCCGTGAAGAATCGCTGACAACTTGGTTTTGGCGCCAAAGGTTATGTTGGCGGAACTGCGCACAATGACCTGCGTGAGGGGAAGGCCTCCAATCAAACCGGAAATAATATTGCCAAGGCCTTGCGCTTTGAGTTCGCGGTTTGTGGGCGTTATCCTTTTAGCGGGATCGAGTTTGTCAGTAGCTTCTACGCACAAGAGGGTTTCAAGGCTGGCAACGATGGCTAAAACGAAAGCGACAGAGTAGACCTTTGGATTATTCAACTGGGAGAAATCTGGAAATGCAAATTGACTAAAAAAATCCCCAAGGCTGGAGGGCACTGGGAGATTTACCACCTGCTCTGGTTTGAGGGTGAAAGGAAGTATTCCCTGAAGAAAAAAGTAGTGAAGGACAATGCCGGCAAGAACAGCTACTAATGGTCCATTGATCATACCGAAAATTTTGTGTTTTTTGACTAACACAAGATCCCAAAGCAATAGAATGGTCATACAGATGATGGTTATGACTATTGAACCCGGGTTAATAAATTGAAGCATATTACCCAGTTCTGAAAAAGTGTTTTCCCCATCCAATTGGGCAAAGGAAAGGTCTCCTTCAAAATCTTTATCATAGCCAAAAGCATGCGGTATCTGTTTGAGTATAATTAAGAGTCCGATACCAGTGAGCATTCCCTTTATGACCGAAGAAGGGAAGTAATAGGCAACGAAACCCAGTTTTAGGAAGCCAGCTGCAAGTTGAATGATTCCCATAAGGACGACTGCAAGTAGAAAGGTTTCCCAAGAACCGCCCAAAGCAGCAATTGAGCCTAAAACGATGACGGCAAGACCTGCAGCAGGTCCGCTTACCCCCAGAGATGACCCACTGGCTATACCGACGACAATTCCTCCGACGATACCTGCTATAATGCCTGAGAACAAGGGAGCTCCTGAAGCAAGGGCAATCCCGAGACATAGGGGGACAGCCACAAAAAAGACGACAATACTGGCCGGAATGTCGTTACGAAGGTGGTTGAGCATGTTTTTCATGTTATTCTACAATTTAATGACGCAAAGATAGTATTAATATTTATATAGATAGTAATACTATCATAATAAATAATATTACTTTTGTGTTAAAATCAGGAAGTACATGGATATTAAACTCATTATCAAACTAAATGACAAGCTATATCTGCGTAATCCTGAAGAATCGGATCTGGGTAGAAAGATTCTCCAGCACAGTATCGTACTGATTGAACAGATTGGATTTGAGTCATTTACGTTTAAAAAACTGGCCCAGGAAATCGGTACCACCGAGGCGGGTATCTACCGGTATTTTGAGAACAAGCATAGATTATTGCTTTACCTGGTCGACTGGTATTGGAGCTGGCAGGAATATCGACTGATGATGGAAACAAAAAATGTGGCGGATGCCGAGACAAAAATCAGAACAGCTATAAATCTGATAGCTACACGGGTGGAGGATGATCTTTCGACCGGACATATCAATGAAAAACTGCTTCATGACATCGTCATGGCAGAAGGGGCCAAGTCATGGCTGACCAAGCATGTAGAAGCAGACAACAAGGATCAATTGTTTAAGCCTTTTAAAGACCTTTGTGCCCGAATCGCTGAATTTATTAAAACCTATAATCCTGATTACGCTTATCCTTTTTCATTGTCCAGCACCATGATAGAGATGGCGCATTCACAGTATTTCTATATGCAACATTTACCTTCCCTGACAGATTTTGGAAATGCAAAAAGTGGGGATGAGATCATTCGTTTTCTAGAGCAGATGGTATTTGGGGTATTAGACAGTACATCTAAACCAGAGGGAAAGAAGAAAAAGACAGGCTGAGGAAATGAATACTACTTTTTAAAAGGATAATTGTTAAACAGGCCTAATTGTAATTGCCCGCGATGACCAGAAGGTAATAGTTGTACCATATACCCTGCCTCGATGCGTAGATACGGATTGAGCACATAGCCGAGTGCTCCATATATCCGATCTCTGTCAAATACCGGATCCCGGTCCTGAAGAAAGATTTCATTATAGAGCGAAAGATAGACAGCATCTTTGACCATCTCTTTTTTATTGAGTGGTACATTAAGTCCAAGAAAGTAACGGAACCTCATTTTGAAATCATCTTCGATAAATCGCTCTTCGATTCGGTAGCGGTGTTGTACGTATACGCGTCCGAACTGTTGCCTTGAGATCAATTGCTGGAATATCCTGTGCTCGTTTACATTCGTTTTCTGATCTGTGCCGGCAACGTAGGGCTCACTATGTATATATGCATATCCCAGAAGGATGTTGTTATTATTGTCGGACAGGTTGTAACCGATGCCGGTGCGGAGAAGGAGTTGTTCGAGATCACCCACATAATTGTAATTGCGGTATTGAATTTCATTGTGCCAGTTCCATCGGTTGTTGATTTTCTGATTGCCGAAATACATGAGCCAGTTCCCGGTGGCGCTTTCCTGCGCATGTATGGTCAGTGGCAGGAGTATACAAAGGAGTAAGCGTAATATCTGCATATGCGTTAAACAGGCAGCAAAGGAAATTTGTTTTTGTTAAAGTCATTTCATTTTGGGAATATTTCTGCTGGATCACAAAGCTCCCTGTGCAAGGTGGTCGGGGAATCCATTGGGACAGAGGTATGTAAAAAACAGAATTAAAAATTATCTTTGCCATCCCAAAATATCTTATTGACTTTTTAGCTCAGTTGGTAGAGCATTCCGCCACGCAGCTTTTTGAAAAAAGCAAGAGCGGCGGAAGGGTCGCAGGTTCAAGAAAGCTCGAATGGAAAGTAGAATAGTAATGACTCCGTAGCTCAGTTAGTAGAGCATTCCGCCACGCAGCTTTTTGAAAAAAGCAAGAGCGGCGGAAGGGTCGCAGGTTCGAGGAAGCTCGAATGCATAAATAAATAGTAATGACTCCGTAGCTCAGCTGGTAGAGCAGATGACTCTTAATCATCGGGTCGCAGGTTCGAGCCCTGCCGGGGTCACTTAATAGGGACAGGGCTTTTAGCCCCTTTTTCATTTATCGATTTATTTCAATTCCGACACATTTCCGACACAATCCACTTCAAATGGGTTTTGAGGAGTATTTCTCCGATGAATCAAATCTATCTCTAAGTTGATCGCATCAGGTTAACTAATGACTTTAATTTGAAGCATCAAGACTAAAGTTGATTTTACAAAGTGTAACTCAGGTAGGAAGTTTTCCAGAAAAGGATATGGGGGGAGTGGGAAAAAACAGCAGCCTGGTTTCGATGGCGCGGGGTATTATATCGTAGGAGTGGCCATCGGATTAAAACCAAAGCACAATGGTTTTGGTGCGAAATTTCATATAACTAACTAATGGGCAACTAAAATTTTCTTTGTAACATTCATTCCTCTCCCATAGATGTTTAAAAAATACACACCATCGTGAAAATTACTGACATCAATGTGAAGTTCTTTCACAGTATTCCAGTTCTCATGAAGCATAATTTTGCCCACTGAATTCAGTAAAGAAATATGCAATTCATTTTGGTTTTGTAAAGCTGGTTCAATTTGAATAATTACGATATCACGAGCGGGATTGGGCGTAACCGAAATAACCGATTGTAGTATTTCTGGATCCTCATGCACAGCTGAAAGGAGCTCGCAATCTAGGGAATCACCTTCACAAAAGTACTGAAATAACACTAAGGGTCCATTTCTTCCAAAATTAATGAGTCCATGTAATTCATATCCAAATCCTTCCAATATTAGACCTGAGTCGTAGGATAGATCACCATTATTGAAGAAAACACCTACTGTATAAAACGCTCTGGTCTCTAGGCCAAAAAAAAGAAGTTGGCGAATAGAATCTACCATAGGTACAAATGGAACCCAAGGTTCATACAAATTTTCTAATACACAATCGTTTAAGGTATCCCCTTCTTGAAGAGAAAAATCGTATAACAAATGCTCTGTGGATTGGCACATAGAAACAGTGTCCTGAAATGGTAATAAGTATATTTTTCGCGTTATCGTATCTTCCCGCATGACTGCGTAAATTCTTGTGGTAAGGATTTGCTTTGGATTTAGTATTGAGGTAGAAAATTCATTTAGCTTCAAGGTGTGTTGATATATTTTTTTATATGAATACCCTTGTATACCCATTTCATTATGAAATGTCCACCTAATCACCACTGGAC
>JBBRDL010000183.1:0-6451 GCA_038203965.1 Chitinophagales bacterium
AACGCGAAGGTGAGATTATTTCTCAATACAATGATGTCCCGATCAAGACTTCAGTGGTTGTTGGTGGGGACCACCAACAACGGCCGTGCGTAGTGGCCTGTGACGCAAATACCTGTCACCCTCTCCCTGTCTTACCCTCTCCCTGTCTTACCCTCTCACTGTCTTACCCTCTCACTGTCTTACCCTCTCACTGTCTTACCCTCTCACTGTCTTACCCTCTCACTCTCGTACTCTCTCACTGTCTTACCTTCTCACTGTCTTACCTTCTCACTGTCTCCCTGTCTTACCCTCTCCCTGTCTCCTTGTCTCACTGTCTTACCTTCTCACACCTCGCCACAGGCGATAGTGACCATCCGTATCGACGCTACAGGCGTGCCTTCAAGCGCCAGTGCACATGATTCAAGCGTGGCACCTGTCGTGAGGACATCATCTACAAGGAGCACATTTTTATCTCTTACTAAATTTGGTTTAGCCACCACAAAAGAAGCCCCTATCGTTTCCACTCGTTGCATGCGCTTCATGCCGGTGAGACTTTTATCATGGGTGATACGTAGCAATGCATTTGGGTGGCATGGGATATTCATGATATCCCCGATGGCATTTCCAAAAACAGCGCTCTGATTATACCCCCGCTTCCGCTGTTTCTTCCAGTGGAGAGGCACAGGTACTATCACATCAATCCCTGTCCAGAGTGCTGATCGCAACAATTGTTTTCCATACCATCGTCCGATCGTCGTGATCAACTCCGGCTGATTGTTGTACTTGATTTGGTGCAACATCCGCTGTGTACCACCCCCTCTCGAAAAAAATAAAAAAGAAGCTCCTGCCTTTAATGGAATCCTTCCTGCAAAATGGGTAACAAAAGGATTTTTAGCATGCAGATGATACCCCGTTTCAGGAAGTTGATGCAGACAATCCAGGCAAAAAATATGTTGATCCAATGGACGTAGCAGACCGCAACTGGCGCACAGCGGCGGATAAACAAGATCGGTGATATGTTTCCACCATGTAATCTCCATCATCCATAAGACATGCTGAAAAAGCCGGATGGCATGGGGCGCACATCCGGCTCAGTTCAACTGGCAAAATGAGGAATGCTTTTCATTCTATGCGGCATGAAACAATCAAAACCGGGTGTTATGCAACATACCAGAACGCAAATATCTCCTCTTCGTAAATGAAGTGTATCGGGAAGCATCAAATGTGACCGCAAAACAAATATTTTTTAAAAATATTTTAAACAGGGGTTTTGCATGCATCTATTTTGTATACTTGTATGACGGCTTTTACCAGGAGCCGGTGAGTATTTTAATAGCTTTGTGATCATCAGCTGAAAACAATATGAATCACTTGCATTGCGCTATTTTTCTCCGGGACGATGACTATCTCCGGGAGATCAGGGCAGGCGGCTCAAGGGCTGATTCTGCCATCAGTTGTCTGTATCTGAAATACAGAAAACGCACGCTATCCTATATGCGTTTGTTGATTTCCAAACATCCGGAATTCAAAGGCTTTGCGGATGACCTCGTTCATGATGCCTTCATCATCATGGTGAATAAAATCCGGTATGACGAAGCTGAGGTCCGATCCCTCGCGGGTTTCTGGATCGGCATTGGAAAAAAAATATTTCTAAACGAGCTCAAAAAGGATCAGCGGATCATCCTCGTCAAGGATGTGGAAGAAAAGTACGGTTATGATCACGACCTCCATGAGTCGATCCTCCCTATACCTGAAGAAAACGAACAACTGGAAAATGCTTTTTTACAGCTTGGTCCCCGCTGTAGGGAAATCCTTCTCCTATGGATCAACCAATACACCATGAACGAAATCGCCGATAAGATGCATTTGACAAATGTGGCTATGGCCAGAAAAATGAAATACGAATGTTTCAGAAAATTGAAAGATTTTCTGCATTCAGGTAATAATAAGGGTGTGTAAAGAAACTTATAATAGGAATATTAAACAAACCGGATAAAATCAATTTAAACACAACATGGAAGATCAAACACTAGCGGCATTGATTGATCAATACTTGTTGGGCACCATAAGCCCTCAGGACAAAGCCTATCTTGAACAGTTGATGGCGACAGATCCGTCCGTGGCTACGATGGTCAGTGAAAATCAATTAGCTTTTAAAGCGATCCAATTGGAACGAAATCGTCGACTAAAGGAAAAACTGCGTGCTCTGGACGAGGATGACCTAAAACGGCAGGGTTTCTTTTCCTCCAAATCAGGTATGTTGACGTTTGTAGTAGTGACACTTTTTCTGCTGTATTATCTTGCTTCAGCTTATTACAGTATCGAATCTATAGCCTGTCGCAACATAGAAAGTTATGCCAGCTCAGGACTGTCCATTAAGGATCAAAAGGAAATGGAATCTGCATGGAAAGAGGCGGAAGAAGCCTTTCGTAGGAAGGAATATCAATCTGCTATCCATCGGTACGAACCACTGGCTGAACGATACGACAGAGAACAAGCGAATGTTGCGAAATGGAATATCCTGATGGCCAGGCTCGCGATAGAAGGTCCCACTACCTCCTGGAAGCATTCCCTTGATTCTTTTGCGCGGGACACACCAGGGGTTTTGACTATAAAGGCTTACAAACTATCTGGCTTCTTTGAGTCTGCGCTTGGCAGATTTTTCACCCAACAGTTTCAGGAAAAATTTTCTTCCATCAAACCCAGATTGATCTGATGACACGTATAGTATTGTAGTGTTGGGTATAAGATTTTGTGTTAAACTATTGTTAAACGAAATTTGGCTTAATAACAACTTTAGCTTGCTTCCGTTTATCTTCTTACCTAACCGAAAACAACAGTGGAAACTATGAAAACTTTTCTTTCACTTACACTTGCAGGCATCACCGGTGGACTGATCAGCTTTGGTGCCCTCCATCTGTCAGATAAGACCGTCCCAGACCACCAGGAGATCCAGCGGGTCTCAACTGGTATGAATCTAAATACAGGTCCAGATTTTGCCGATGCCGCAGATAAGGCACTAAAAGTCGTCGTCCTGATTGAGGCCGCAGAAAGTGCTGAAACGGCGCAACAAAGACAGCGTCAGCGAGATCCCTTTGAGGGATTTTTTGAACGCTTCGGCCTCCCATCTGATGGTTTTGGTTTCGGGGCGCCAAGGATCCGGAAAGGTGCCGCGTCAGGAGTGATCATTTCCAAAGACGGGTATATCCTGACCAATAATCATGTCATCGATTTTGCGGATGAAATCATCGTCAAGTTGGTCGATGGTGAAGAATATGAGGCTACGATAGTAGGACGTGATCCAAGTACAGATCTTGCCGTGGTCAAAATTGACGCCGCAAACCTTCCTACCCTTGAATACGCGGATTCGGACAAGGCCAGAGTCGGAGAATGGGTATTGGCAGTGGGCAATCCATTTGAATACCTGACCTCAACCGTCACGGCAGGGATCATCAGTGCCAAAGGCCGGAACCTGAATATCATACAAGGATCAAAGACTATTGAGCAGTTTATTCAGACCGATGCCGCCATCAATCCCGGCAATAGTGGTGGAGCACTGGTGGATGCCTACGGAAAGCTGCTGGGCATCAATACGGCAATTGCTTCTCAAACAGGAAGTTATGCCGGATATTCCTTCGCGATCCCCGCCAACCTTGCGATTCGTATAGCAGGCGACATAATCAAAAATGGTGGTGACATTGAGAGAACCTCTTTAGGGGTTGATGTGTTTGTATTGGATGAAGCGTTTGCTAAAGAGCAGGGAATCGATATCAGTACGGGACTTTTAGTAGATGCCGTAAGCGAAAACAGTGCAGCACAATATGCCGGTATTCGACCCAATGATATCCTCGTCGAGATCGATGGTAAAAAACTAGAGAAGTTTGAAGACCTGAAACAAAAAATAGATTTAGCGCAGGTCGGTGATGCAGTAGATATTAAAGTGTACAGAGGCGGTAAATATTTAAACATCCCTGTACGTTTAAAGAAAGGATTATAACGGGAGTCACATCCCTTCAAGATATAGTTGGTTTTTCGTTTTGTTTTGATGCGCCTGTCTTAAAAGAAAGACAGGCGTTCTTTTTTTATGATGAAATATTTTTGGCTTGCCCCATCGAAATCTCAAATCTGCGATTTGATTATTTCTCACCCCTGTGTTCTTCCTCGTCGTTGCTATCGCAACATTGTTCCAGAAACCCCGGGGTAAAACGTATTAACCCCGGGATCCTTTTGCCCCATCGAAAATCTCAAATCTTCGATTTGATTATTTCTCTCCTACTTTGGCTACCTTTAGACTTGCATTCGCAAGTAAAAAGAACATATGATCATTATCATCATACGTTTTCTTTTTTGGCTACCTTTTTTCTTTTGTGAATTACACACGAATTTTGTGGATAACTAAAGTTGAAGCCGGGAATGGCACTAAAGTTCGACATTGAGGTTAGAAACCTATTGAGCGTTTTATTCCATTCCCGGCCTTCCACTGCGCACTCTAATCACTTGGAAATTTCAAATTGTCCAATTGTGATTATAGGGACATTTCAAATTGATATGGGTATAGTATAATATTTTCTTAGTTAATTTAATTCTTCTTTAATTTAGTTTCAAGAATAATTCTAACTTCTTCTGAGCCGCCTTTGATATAATCTATTCTATGATCAGGAGATACAAGGTAATATGAAGGATAAGAGGTAATCCCTAATGTTTCCGTTAAATTTCTAGGTCCAAACAATAAAGGTATCTGAACATTTTTATTTCGAATCCTCTCCTCTAATTTCTTTTTATTCGCTGTATCAAGACAATTTACTCCAATTATCTCGAATTCCAAATTTGAATAAGATTCCATTAAGTAATTGGTTTCAGACAAGGCTTTTATACATGGTAAGCACGACGCAAACCAAAATTCCAATAAAATATAACCTTTTGAAAAATCTCTTATTCTACAAGTGTCTCCATTTGCTAATGTAAATGGGTAATTTAACAATAAATGCTGATTGTCCAGAGATAATATTTGAGATTCTGCTTGACTTAAACTGGGCTCTAATCCTACAACGATGTGATTGTATCCTAATGACAAATAGTGTGGAATTTTAAAGGCATTCCTAGGTAGCTTTTTTAAGTCTGTATCATAATTAAATCTAATTTCCGTAATTTGATTAAAACCAAACTCTGGATCCGTTATAGTGCTTAAATATTTATTAGGCAAAAATGATTTCTTGTCCAATACTAGCTCCTGTTTTTCAAAATCATTTACAGTTGAAATTATAAAATATTGATTAATTGAATCCATCAGCTCAAGGTCAGCATTACTAGAATTTAAAAATGGTTTAAGAAGCTCATTGAAAATGAAACTATAACGAATATATTCCAGGTAGCTTGCAAAATCAACTACTTCAGGTAATTTAAATTCTGAAATTTGATTTGATTTAATATGAATAATATTTAAAACACTATCTAAAACCATATACGTTAATGTATCACTATTTTCAAGTACTTCTCTAATTTCAAAATCATATCCATAAAGTGGATTATTGTCGTTGTGTTTATAGCTGACTTGAAAGTTCCTGACCTCAAAAGTGTCTTGCCCAAATCCTTTAAATAGCATTTGGCTATTATAACTAATCGTGTCATTATTATTAATGACATTATTCAAATTTTGGATTGCTGTATAGACAATCTCACTACTGCTTCTCTGTGAAGATACAGAAAGGTGGAATGCTATAAACGAAATTAAAATTCCGAATCTCATCATATTAAAATAATTTAGAGGTAGAAACATAATTCATTTCTACCTCCAAACAAATTACAAATATCTGTAGAGATCAAATAAAATATCTACGTTATTGGAGCATTTTTCTTCGTACAGCTTGGTACTGCTGCTGGAATTTGGCCATAACAAGATGACATTGTTCTATGACATGGACAACCCAGAGAAGAATGAACCACACACTTATCACAGCAATTTTGATTTTCGCAAGTATGACCATTAGCAAGCTGTGTTCCTCCTTGCTGAGCACATAAGGCACCTGATCCAGAATCAAGGAAGACATAGAACATCAGAGTACCTTCTGGTCTATGGTCGAGAGCATAAAAGTATTGCACTCCTAGTGTGTCAAAGTCAAATCCAAATTCATCAATTTCTTCAAGGATTTCGTTTCTTTCGATAAGGATTTCTTCAACTTGATCCTGGACTGTACCTGCCGAACCAACAAAATAATAATTGCCCTGCATGTTTGTGGTTACTTCAATAGTATTTATCAAGTATAAGCTAGTTCGTGTAGATATTTTCTCATAAAGCTTTGGAGAACTAGCAGTATATTCACTTTCTAAATTGCATGAGGTAAAAACTAATAAAGACAGTGAAAATAAAAATGGCAAAAAATTAAGTGCTTTCATAAAATTAAAGGTTTTGTTAGCCTACATTAACGCATTTTGGCACTTCGCCGCATTACAAATACGGGTTATAAATTATTGT
>JBBRDL010000184.1:0-6223 GCA_038203965.1 Chitinophagales bacterium
AGGTTCAAGATGATCAATGGTATCACCAAACACATCGAACATGCGCCCAAGGATTTCTTTACCGACCGGAACGGTGAGTTCAGTTCCGTTTGTTTCTACAATCATGCCACGAGACAATCCCTGGGTTGGATTTAAGGCAATTCCACGCACTGTGCAATTATCCAATTGCGCCAATACTTCAATAGATATTTCCTTGTTTTTTCCTGAGTGTAGTAAAGTATAAACAGGCGGAAGATTGTTCTCAAACCTTACGTCTATAACACTGCCACGAACAGAAATAATTTTCCCAAATTGTAAATTTTCAGTGGGTTGTTTTTCTTTATCATTCACGTATCAATGGTTCGTAAAGAAATTGGTGTTGCCGATTTGAGTTTAGATTAGTAACTGGTTAGGTGGAACAGGGATAACACAGGTGGGACACGGATTTGAATTTTGAACGTTACGGCCAGAAGTGTGAACTGACCCCCTAACTTGTTCTTTACGAACCTATGATTCTGCTTGAATATCGTAATTGTATAATTACGATGTAAAAGTCCCTGTTTTACGGGTGGAGCGGGTTACACAATTCTGCCAATAAATTATATAATTCACACATTGGCTTTTTTTAAACACAAAAAACACCTCCACGCGGGCAATGTCATCAGGGCTGCAACTGAGAAATACGTTTACTAAACTTTGAAAGTTTAGTAAACGAGGCCTCTCTCCATGCACAAAACATGGCGGTACGAGGTATAGTCAAATGCTATATCAAGAATTACCAGTTACGACCAAGGTAAGCAGAAAAAAACTTTCCTCTAAAGCCCGTACACTATGTGGAATATCTGCCTTTAAAGCAATCATTTGTCCTTTTTGAAGTGAAACAGTTTGTTGCTCTGTGCAGAAATTTATTTTACCTTCAAGTACCTGCACATGAATGTCTCCGTATGCTTTATGCCTTTTTAATTCAGTATTTTTATGCAATCCAATCAGAACTACAGTTGTATTGTCTGATTTAAAAATGGTGATGGAGTTATGATCAGTTGTTGCCCAGGTAATTTCATCTTTTATCTGAACAATAAAATTATTCAGATCCATTTCCACCAATGGGGCATCTAATATACGATCACCTTCCGGCCGCAGCGCGGTAGCTTCATTCGACTTGTTTTCAACTTTTATATTTTCAGCTGGTACATTTTTCATATAATTCAGCAGTCCTTTTTGCAATCATTAATTCTTCATTTGTTGGAACCACATAAACCTTCACCTCGCTTTCATCGCCCTAAATTTGCCAATGATTTTTATTGTTTTTTTCTTCATTTATCTGAATATTTAAATATTCCAAGCCATTACAAATTCGCTCACGAATTACGGGGGCATTTTCTCCTATGCCACCCGAAAAAACCAATATATCCAATCCACCTAATGCCGCCGCATACCCGCCGATGTATTTTTTTATCTGGTCCCAGAAAATATCAATGGCCAGTACCACATCTTTATTTTCTTTTTCATGTTGCAGTAAATCCTGCATATATGAGCTCATACCTGAAATACCCTCCAAGCCCGATTGATGATTGATGAGCTCATTAAATTGTGCTGCATCCATTCCTTTTTGCATTAAATACCAGGCAACGCCGGGGTCGAGGTCTCCGCTCCTTGTGCTCATAGGTATGCCCCCCGCAGGCGTAAAACCCATGCTCGTATCTATACATTTCCCCGCTCTCACTGCGGCAAGGCCGGCGCCGTTGCCAAAATGTGCCAGTATAATTTTCCCGTTTGCTTCTGCTTCGTTTTGATCTTTCATCTCCTGCATTAAATAGCTATAAGAAATGCCATGAAACCCATACCGTTGAATACCTTCTTCAAAAATTCGACAACCATTTCCAACCCGCAGAAAGTCGCAATAGACAATCGGAATTAATTGCTAAGCTCTTTCCAAGTTTACCCTGAACAACAGGTACATGAAATCATTTAAAATAGGCACTAGTAATGGAAGAGAAAGAAAATATTTTCGGTTGTTTCTTTCAGGTAGGGTTTGGCCTGCTGTTTTACCAATACGGGGCGTTTGGTCATCGCCATTTTGTCACAATCCGGACAAACCCCGCTCCTGCCTTATCTATCCGTTTACATTTTTACGACCTGGATCACTTTGCGCTGACCATCTGCAAGGATGTGAAATAGGTATATGCCTTGAGGAAAATGGAGCGTAAATGGAATCGAATGCACTTGCTGAAAAGTGATGAATTCCAATTGTCTTCCATAGACATCCGTAATTTCCATCTGTACATTTTCCCGAAGTGTAGGCCATTCAATAAGGATATCCCCCTGCGTTGGATTGGGATAAAGCCTGATATCCGATTGGGAGCCTGGTTCATTCGATGACACCAGGTTGATCTCCACACATGCCGAGGTATCAACACAACCATTAAGTATAACAATCACGGCGTATGACCCATTACCTGCAAAAAAAAATGTTTGTTCCACCGAATCCGGGATCAGGGTATTCAAAATACAATCCATCCATTGATATGCGGCGCTATCCTGATGGGCAAAAAGGGAATGGTCACTGATCGTAATATTATTGTCAGGACCAAGAATCAAAAGATCCAGGTTGACCACACTGTCGCATCCGGCGGCATTGGGTACAACAAAGGTGTATGTGCCGGATTCATCAAACGTCTCCCCACCATCCGGTGTTGTATAAGAAAAACATGTCTCCACCACTTCTGATCCTGCGGAGGAATGAATGATCGTCAAATGGAGATTCACTATACTGTCACACCCATTTGTACCCGTGAATATCTGGGTATAGACTCCTGATTCGGTCAACACCCCACCAGGCGTCACAAGGCTGTCACAAGTTGTTTCCGTGAGGTCAGTTTCCGAAGGTTGGACAATGGTCAGTTCAAGCGAGATGACGCTATCACACCCATGCACATCCGGAATCGTGTATAAATAAAAGCCGGACGACGTATAGACGTTTCCCAATGGATCTTCATATTGATCACACTCAGTCCTTATATCGGTGGTTTCAATGCTGTGGTAAATGGTAAGTTGATAAAAGACCAGACTGTCACATCCATCCGTATTGGTCAGGGATTCCATGTATTCTCCTGATTGAGTCCAGATATGCTGTCCATTTGGTGTGGTGTAGCTATCACAACTTGTGGAGGTGACATGAGTTTCATCACGGACATTAATCGTAAGGATCACCGTGACAATGCTATCACATCCAATAGAAGATGAAAGCGTATCCAAATAAGTACCTGTGGAAGTCCAAAGCGCTTCCCCGTCAGGAGATCTCATGCTGTCACAGGCTGTAGCCTCGAAGAATGAATACACTGCAGGGCAAACATTGATGCTGGCAAGGAAAAAATCAGCAGCGCCATTGGAACTCAATGGAAACACATCAGCTGATGGATCGGCATCTATCATTTGTGTAAACGATCCGGCAATGTAATAGCGGATTGATTCATAATGTGCTATTGCGTGAGCTACATCCGATCCCTCTCCACTGATTTGATCCATCCTGCCAAAGTCACCTTTTGAATTCAACATGAGTACGAAAATATCCTCTTCACCGGTGGCCTGCGCAAAGGAATTCGTATTCCCGGAATAGAAATCTGCATACCCTGTAAAATAGCCGGTAACCAGGATATTTCCATGTTTATCTGCGCTGATATCAATCCCTTTATCGTTATCAACTCCCCCAAAACTGCGAGCCCAAATAAATGTGCCAGAAGGTGAGAGTTTTACAACGAACCCATCATCCCCTCCCTTAGAAGCCAAGAAGGAGGTAAAGGTGTTTGGATTAAAATCCACATTTCCTCTAAACATCCCGGTCAATAGAATATTACCGGAATCATCCATGTGCATGCCATTGACTTCGTCATTTTCATTCCCCCCGATCCGTAAGGCACGGATATAGTCTCCCTGACCTGTGTAGGTAGCCACAAAAATATCCTCCAATCCCTGTGCAGTCAAAGTGGCATCATCAGGCTTGGGATTGAAATCAACAGTTTCAGAAAAATGACCTGCCACCCATACATATCCTGTGGGTGTCACTGTCACCTGACGCCCGGCATCTGAACCGGGCCCACCAATACCATTCACCCAAATCAATTGCCCTTCCGGAGTATACTTGGCCAGAAAAATATCTTCCAGTCCCCTACTGGTCTGGAGTGACACGCCATCTGTTGGATCGAAATCTGCTGTTTCTTCAAAAAGACCAGTTACAAAAATATTATTCGTGCCATCTGTTTTCACTGAACGGATTTCATTGAATCCATCCCCGGTAATATTAATTGCCCAGAGAAAATCACCGTTTTCATCAAGCTTGGTGATAAAAGCATCACCATTCACTCCTGCAGATAATGGAAATACATTTGGGCCCGGATCAAAATCAACAGTGCCGTGAAATGAACCAGTCACAATCACATTACGCTCCCGGTCCATGGCAATGCTATTAGCGTGATCCGTTCCGGGACCACCGATTGGCTGAGCCCAAAAAACATCACCGGAAGGAGAAGTTTTGGAAATAAAAATATCATCGTCACCTACTGAAGACAGAATGTGCACATCACTATCCGGATCAAAATCAACGGAATTTTGAAAGTTGCCGATCAGGAAAATATTTCCTTCAGCATCCAGGACCATATCGGTCGCATCACTTGATCCGGCAGCTCCAATACTATAAGCCCAGTCCAATGTATGCGTAGAATGCAGCGGATTACCCGTTGCATTTTGACGGGTTAAAATTTCAGTATCTCCGTAACGACTATCGGTCCATGCGACCACCACAAGCAAATTCTCTACGCAAACTGTTGAATTCCCCGAAAATCCCTCTTCGGCCGAGAGTTGTCTGCGTGGCGTCCAGGTAAAACCTCCATCCGTTGAAAAACGTGATTCCACTTCCCAATTCGCAAATCCATCATGAAGTTCATGCCAGGTCAAAAAGGCAAATGCACCTTCCATTGCAATCTTTGGCTGTAATGACTCTCTCGGTGAATTGGTCAGCCGGATGACTTCTGACCAGGTATCCCCGTTGTCAACCGAACGAAGGCCAAAAATTTCCGCATTGCCCTCCCGCAGATCTGACCAAACGATGATAATAGTTTTGCCCATGGCTACAGCGGATGGGAAATTTGATTTAAACGGATTATTGGTCATGCGAAGATCGGCACCCCATGACAGGCCACCGTCTGTCGAATGTTTGTAATAAATCTCATCATTCCCATTCCGATTGTCCTGCCAGACGACATGTACATCATTGGCTAATGAGGAAACTGAAGCGTTAATTGAATTTCCACTATCCTTTGTCAATCGCATCTGATCCCCCCAACTCTGACCAGAATTGAGAGAATGGCAATAGTAAATTTCCTCATCTTCGAAACGGGTGTCAGTCCAGACAAGATGTACCACAGGACCTGAAGTAGATAAGCAAGGAAAACCGGAATCAGCCGGATCATTGGTGATTCGTGTTTCAGCTAACCATGACGTGCCCCCATCAGAAGATTTTCGATAATAGATATCATCATGCCCGCTGCGCTGATCTGTCCAGGCGACATGCACTTCATTATTCAAGACCGCAATAGCCGGATAACCAGAAAAACTTCCATTATCTGTCGTCAGTTGTACAGCCATTTGCCAAGATATCCCGCCATCAATAGATCGTTGGTAGTATACCTCACCTTCCAAACCCCGTTCATCGGTATACACAAGATGGACAACGTCTCCATTTGCTGCCATAACATTGGCATTATTAAAGGAAGTGTAAGAATTTCCTGCCGAATTTGTGACCCTCTTCTCAAAGGTGAATTGCGCCGATAAGCCCAGGGGCAGTATGAGTATAAGCGTCAAGGTGGTAAGTTTCATGTGTGCGATTTAAATGCTAATATGTAAAAATCAAATACTATGTAAATCCTTCTTTTAGAAAAGGAAAGGGAGGGCGTTATGGCTTCCGCTGGATTAAAAATCCATTACGGAGGGGGTAGAAACCAGGTCAATTCTATTCGCGCAAGGCTCTTATTTTGACCTCAGGAAATAAACATACAAAATTTTTCTCTTCTAGGAGGTCTGCCGGCTTCATTATTTTATTGGATGGCAGAGCTATCACCTATCTGAATAAACAATGGCCTAAGCTGATCAGGGTGTTGGAAAATGAAAGAATTGAACTTGACAATAACCTCATCGAAAATAAAATAAGACCACTGGCGCTGGGGCGGAAGAATTATCTATTTGCGGGATC
>JBBRDL010000185.1:0-6181 GCA_038203965.1 Chitinophagales bacterium
GGGTTTTCGGAGCTATGTTGCTGGAAGCAACGAAGTGGAGGAACACAGGGGAGACAGATTTTTAAAAAAAATCTGGATGGGGCATAACTAGAAGAGAAAAGAGAAAAGAAGGTGCACTATTGACCCCGGGGTTTTCGGAGCTATGTTGCTGGAAGCAACGAAGTGGAGGAACACAGGGGAGACAGATTTTTAAAAAAAATCTGGATGGGGCATAACTAGAAGAGAAAAGAGAAAAGAGAAAAGCGATGTGCTGAGCGTAGCCGAAGCAGGATGGTCGACACATTCGACGAGCTCAGTACGGCGCTACGTTCACCAACCAAGAAAGTGAAAAAGGAAAATACTACTTCCACAGATGTCATTGTCATTGGTTCTGGGCCAGCAGGATGTGCAGCGGCATCAACTTGTCTGAAGGCAGGGCTGAATGTTATACTTATCACACAGGAACAGGAGCTAATTGAAAATAAAACGAATGCACCGGAGTCACTTGAAAGTATTCATCCCGGTGTCACATCTTTGCTAGCGAAAATAGGAGCTGCTGGTGCAGAATTAAAAGCGACCTGTGCGATGTATTCAGGTATTCAAACGGGCAGCACCTATACGCCATTGGGGGAGGACCAAGACGGAATATGGCAGGGCTTTCATATCCATAGACAAATATTTAATGAAGAGTTGCTACGAAAGACCCGGGATCAGGGGGTGATCGTAAGATTGAATGAACATGTGGAGGATTTCATTCAGGAAGATCAAAGGGTGATAGGCATTAAAACATCATCTGGAGAGTCGCATGCAAAATACATTATTGATGCAAGTGGTAAAAAGGCTATTGCCGGAAAAAAGTTAAAGCTAAAACGGAAATTTTTCTCTGCGCCTTTGATATGTTGGACAGGTATATCCGGTGATATAGAAACATATCCATTTGATCCGCACGTAGCTCATTTTATTCCTGGCTCTCAAGGCTGGACATGGTTGGCTCCTCAACTTCCGCATCGCTGTGCATGGACGAGGTTAAGCATTAAAGGTGAAAAACCATTATTTCCTCCTGACGAATTAAAGGATTATCCAGTCATCGGGAATATTCAAATGGGCAATATGCGTTGGCGTATGTATTATCCGGTATGCAAGGAAGGTATAGTCCTCTGTGGTGATGCCGCGGGCATTCTGGACCCGGCAGCAGGACAAGGCATTCTTAATGCTTTGTGGTCAGGTATCGTGGCTGCAGATGCGGTTGTCTCCTGCGTGACGCAGCCGCAAACCGAAGCATTTCATTTAGCGTATTTTAATGATTGGTTTGTGCAGCAATTTGAATCAAAGGTACATCAACTCAGAGGATACTATGCAGAGAAAGTACCTGGTATGAAAATATCATTGTAGGCAAGACGAGAAGGTTTTTTATCAGCGGAATTCATGTAAAAGAAAAGGTATGAAAAGCCAAGTATGGGACGAGATATTTAAAAGGATTTGAAAAAATTGAGAATCGTCAGGTTGAAATGCCTGGATAGCGCAAAGTGTCAAGGTGAAGGCTATCAGAAAATCAAGATGACGATTGTATGTTAGTACAGAATAATTTTCTTTGAATACAGGCCCTCCGGTCTCATCGCCGTCAACAAATAGATTCCCTTCGGGAGATCCCACAGTTGGATGCTGGCCGGTATTTGCGTGAAGGACTGCCATACTTTTTCGCCCAGCAGTGTAAAGACTTCTATATATAACGGCGTTCGATCATTAGCTATCGCTCTATTCATTTCTATATGAATCAAACCGGTAGTTGGATTTGGATAGACTTGCAGAGCTGATGATATTCCGAAATCGTGCGTCCGGGTGATCCCTCCATTCGTTGTTTTCAGGATGACGCCTCCTGCGCCACAGACATATCCGGTATTATCGTCTGTGAAGTCCATGGAGTAAATCGAATTGTTAGCTATCAGCTCACTCGTTTCTTCCTCCCATGTATGACCTCCGTCAGTGGTCTTCATCAGTTGTCCCCAACCCGCAAGATAGCCCGTCTGCCGACTCGGAAAATCGATGCTGTACCATTGATTATTTGAGGTCATTTGGTCCGTCCAGTTTTCTCCACCATTGACAGTATATCCATTGAATCCATTATACCATCCAACGATATATCCGGTGTCTGCAGAAAAGAAATACGCATCCTCAAGAAGGCTAAACATGTTGCCTGATGAGACCAGTGCCGTATCCGTGACAAACCAATGATCACCTCCATCTATCGTCTTTATACACATACCTCGTGTGAGGGCATAGCCGATGTCAGGGGTAGGAAAGACGATGCGTTTATAATCCCTATCAAATAAGGATTCCGGAGTGAACGTCTCCTCCCAGGTAATCCCTCCATCAACGGTTTTATAGATGATACCTTCTTGAATATCACTCCGACCTCCGACATATCCGGTTAGCATAGAAGTGAAACATACGGAACTAAGAACGATTGACTCTGCAGGTGAGAGATACGAAGTGTTCCAATGCTCACCTGCATCAAATGTGATTGAAAACAATCCTGAATCACCCACTACATATCCTGTTTGTGTGTTGAGAAAATATATATCATTGAGATGTTGTGTACTGCCTATGTCCAGCGCGGTCCATTGATCGCCTCCTGTAAAAGTCCTGAGCAGCGTTCCATTAGCGCCTGCGACATAACCGGTATCCGGCGCCGGAAAAATAATTTCATTAAGTGATTCGTTTGTTCCTGAATTCAGGGCTGTCCACTGGGCTATGCTCGCCATTGGAGAAAATGCGGCCAGTAGGATAGGTATTACAGCTGAAACTTTGATAAAATGTAAATTTAAAACCATGATGCTTCGTTTTAAAGGAATGATCAAAGTTAAAACTTTATTTTACGCCTGTAGGACGAAAGGTGGAATTGTCAAATAGACGCTCTTTTACCCCTGCGTTGACGTAAATCCTTGAGTTGAAGCTATTGATAGAAGGTAGTAGGTGATGGAATATTCTGATCATTGGATATAGACCTTTAAGCTATGCGATATATTTTCTTTTTCATCCTCTTCTTGCTATCACTCCTGATCTTGATGATCAATATTTCATTGCACAAGAGCGTTGACACAAATGAAGCAGAAAAGGCAGATATTATCAGCCAACTAAAGTTTCTCGAAAAGGAATTAAAACATCACCAGCTTGGCGAAAGAATGCAACAAATCTTTCCGGAAGGATTTGTATTTGTCAATGCGCTCTATGGATTGACCTGGTGTGAACTCGCGCTGGCGGATACAACTGACGTAGTGTTAAAAGAAAGAGCGATGCAGGAATCACTTTATGCATACCAGGCATTGGATTCCGAAGATACTAAATTGGTTTTCCCGGATGAACTCGTACCTGCGTACGGAATATTTTATAACGGATGGAGAAACTATCTCCTTTCTAAGATATTGAGTATTGATTCCCCCTTCCGCAACAGCGAAATCTATATAGCGAATTTTAAATTTCAATCCGAGGCCATATCAAATGCACTAGCCAAGTCAACAATTCCATTTTTGGAATCGTATGGAGGTCAATCATGGCCAGCTGATATGTTTGTAGCCATGGCATCGCTGCGTCATCATGATCATCTATTTCAACCAAAATATAAATCGCAGATTGATACTTGGCTTGTAAGTGTCAGGAATGGTGTTGATCCAACTACTAAAATTATACCTCATGAGGTTGATTCAAAAACCGGCATAGCAGTCCAAACTGCCAGAGGTAGTTCCATAGGATTAATCCTGCGGATGCTTGGGGAGATAGATAAGGATCTTGCCTGGGAGCAATACACTTTAGTAAAGGAGAACTTCATGGTCACCACCATAGGGCTCCCTTCTACATACTCCCTGATCTGGATTTATAAGAAGGGTCCCTGAGCTTGTCGAAGGGAGAAACGGAGCCTAATTTTTCGCCGCCTCTTCGCAATCGAAGAGGCGGCGCGAAGAGAAATACTTCATTTACCTTTGTCTTTTACCATTTAACTAGATACGTCATGAAATCCATCAAAACCTTTTCCTTGCTTTTCACCCTTTTCCTCTTTTTGATCGCATGCGATCATGCCATCGACAAAACCAAACTACTGGGTGAATGGAAAGGCGCTCAATGGCTCGTTGAAGGCCAGTCAGCCAATTATGATGCTACCTCGACGTTTTTCGCATTTAAGGAAGATGGTACCTATACCTATCGATATACCGACATGGAGGAGAAAGGCAAATACTTCGTCAGCAGGGATGAACTGATCACCACGCCGGATGGAGGCATCAAGATGATGGTCAAAATTGAAAAACTTACCACCGATTCACTGGTCATGAATATGAACCGGGGTGGTACGTCTGAAACACTGACACTGATCCGGTAATCATGAGGCCTAATAAGGCAGCTGCATAATTTGACCTCTGCCCCCCGCCAAAAATGCCTTGCATTTGGCGGGATCTCTGCTACCCTCCGAACTGCTAACTACTCACTTCTCACTTCTCTCTGCCCTATCCATTCGATTTCAATAATTCCTGCAAATGCTTTTGCTTCATCTCCTCCCGGTTGGCGATGCAATAATCCGTATGATAGTGATGCCGTCGCATAAAACTAATCTGGATCTCATTGAATCGCCTGGGCGTCAGTTTAGGATCATAATGTTTGAATTCCTCAAATAGATTTTGGCTGATCGGATGAAACAGATCGGTACCCAGGTATTCCAGATCTGCGTCCGCGACAATTTTTTCAAGATGGGTGACCGGATGTTGAGGAATTTTGGTGGCCATGATCATCCCACACACCGTTTGGATGTCTTCGATCGGAAATGAATATTGCGTAAGTTTTTCTGAACAGAGCTGGCATCCGATATCTTCATGATGGTTTGGTTGACGGATAAAACCGATATCATGAAACAGGGCGGCTATTTTGATCAAAGTGAGTTCATGGCCATCGACATTCTCCTGCCGCGAGATGTATTCAGCCTGCTCTATCACATGCGCAGTATGTTCCGGACTATGGTATTTGAGGTGGGAAGGGAGCCTGGTTTTTAATAAATGGAATACGTCATCATGCAGCTCCTGGTATATGCTCATGTGTCAGTGTTTTACTTTTTGTTTAATGACACCACCCGTTACTTCCTTGATACTCTGGATAAAAATGAAGGCATTGGGGTCCTCTTCCAGTATAGCGATACGCATCCTGTGGATTTCAAGACGGGTCACAATCGTCATCACAATGTCACAGTCGTGTTTGATATTAAAACTGGTGGGCAGATACCCGCGTTCTCCTTTATATACAGAGATCGCCTTATTAAAATCGTTGACGATGATACTTTTGATGCGTTCATGTTTCGCGGAGATGACAGATAGCGCTGTATATTCTTCAAATCCATCCACCACATAGTCTGAAATTTTCATTGCCGTGAAATACGTGATAATGGAATACATAGCCTGCTCTATACTCAAAAAGTACGCCGCGATGATAAACAAAGTGGTATTGAACAACATAACGATTTCACTGGTGGAAAAACCGGATTTTTTATGCGTGTAATCCGCCGCCACCTCCATCCCATCCAATACCGCTCCGCCCTTAATCGCCAAACCAATGCCCAGGCCAATAAAAAAACCACCAAAAAGCGCCACCAGCAATTTTTCCTCCGTAGCAATTTCTGTAATGGGAATAGCATAATAACAAAGGCATAGAAACAGGATCGCCAGCGTCGTCTGTACAGCAAATGATTTCCCGATTTTCTTGTACCCGATGATGACAAAAGGAATATTGAATAAGATCATAGAAAGTCCAACCGGTACCTCCAGTTTTTTATAGAGAAAGATCGATATTCCCGTCACCCCGCCGTCAAGAAACCCTTTTGGAATCAGGAATCCCTTCAGCGCAAAAGTCATGCACAGTACAGCCCCAATGGTAAAAAGGATCGATTGTGAGGAGAAAATCTCCTTCCATTCAATCCGGTCTGTGTGTTGCATAAGCGATGCTTAATTTAAGGGCCTAAGATGGTAAAATTAATCTTTTCCTCCCCTTTTTATAATTCCCTCCCAATATAATAGAATCTAGCATGAAACCACATTTTCCTAGGGCTTTTGGCCCCGGTCGGTTCCCCCTGAAAATGAATTGTCTTTTTTCTTTTGCCGTGTTTCGATTCCTCTTCTCTTGTTCGGGCAGATACCGTTTACTAAATTAAATTTTACAGCATTAAGGG
>JBBRDL010000186.1:0-6099 GCA_038203965.1 Chitinophagales bacterium
GCGGCATCAGACTAACGGGGAAAATAAATTGCACACCTGGCACCATGTACGAAGGTTTTCCATTGAACCACCAGAGATTGAACTTGCCTAAAATAGGTTGACATTATATTGAATGTCCCTAAGATAAAACTTACCATAGACGAAATCACCTTCAGGATAATGCCAGATGGCTTCACCATACGTGGGGACATTGATGCCATTGATATTTTTATAATGGCTCATCGGGGTTGAAAACCTACGTCTGACGAATGACTTACCTGCAGTTTCATACCGATCGTCTGAAACGAAATTGATCAGCTGGCCTTGTTCATTAAAAAAAAGTTGAGCTGATATAGTGATGTTCTGGTTGGTAAAAATCGCTTTAACTGATTGGCTGTCGATTTTTTCCCATTGGATCCGCGGATCGATCAGTGAGGCTGGAGCTATGATGCACATATCGTTAAAAACGGTCACGGTCTCCCCTATGTTCATTTCTTTTCCTTTGTTATTGACCACAGGGAAAATAGCAAGGATCTTGATCAGCATGGTCGCCGTACCATCTTTAAATGCATGATATCCCGGTACCATCAGCCCTTTTATCCGGCCGCGCATAAAAAATAACCGGTGAGGGGTATTAAAGGTATTGTATTGCTCGGAGTGAAAAGGAAACCAATCCATGTCTCTGCCGCGCATCTCTCCGTCAAATTCAATTTTCATGCTCTTGAGCTTGGGGGTGTTCACTACGCCTGCATATCGGAGGTATTGTTGCACAAGCTGGGGCAGACGTTGCAGATCTGCTTCTGTTATGAGGTCTTGTTCTGCCGGAATCGCTTTAGAAAGTGCTTCATGAACATCCACTCTATAGCTTCTGTAAAACTTCCAGTCTGCAAATCCAATGATAGCTGCACACAGGATGAGTACATTCAGGAAAGTTCCAAATTTGGCATCCTGCCAGTTTCCCATGATGAGGAACTGAGAGAGAAGCACGGCTACTATAGCGAGCATCCACCACCAGTCCTTCTTGAGCAGGATCCCTGCCGCGACAAATAAGAAAAGGAGTGCTGCCTGAAACCAGAAGATTCCGGATGGTCTGGAAATCGGCTGTGTCAGTTCGGCGACGGTGAGCAGGTTAAACGCTTTGGCAAATCCAAGGAAGTGGATCAGACCGTGAATCACTACAGCAAATACCAGGGCAAGTCTCATACCCCTAAAAGTACAACTATAGCGGCCTACTTTTTCGCTTTCTCCACTCTGTAGGCCAAAATGTATTGCACGATTTCCTTGACAGAGGCCAGTTTTTGTTCTACGATTTCGGGGTGATGGATGCTTGGTTTACCATTGACGATTTCAGCCACTTCCGGATCCAGCAGGCCATATGTATAAAACACGCTGATCAATACCTTGTCCATCGCGAAAACTTCTTCGAGCGTCAGGACATATTTAAGTACATTTTCCCTTTGGTCGACATCTGTGTAATAGATATTGATCAGATACCAGAAGGCTATTTTGTACTGCATTTGTTTAAACAGCGTATTGGCTGCTGTCCAATCATACGACTCCGGATAAATCAATAGCCGGTATGACAAATCAGTGGCCACCCTTCTCGTTTCTTCAGTGATAAATATTGAGTCTCCTTCGACTTTGACGCCAACCTCATACAGGTTGTCCAGCCATTTACGATACTCCTCTTCCTGCTGGTGTGTAATGCCAAACATCGCCAGCGTATCAATTTGTCCAACACCATCCATTCCATTTGCTACCAGGAAGATGGTGAAGAATAAATGTTTCAACAATCTGTTCATAAACCTGATGTAAAAAGTGATTGCTTTGTGCCTTAAAACCTTGGAGGGTTACCAATGGCAACCCTCCAATGCTTAATCGTGAGATCCGATTCGATGATATTTTGTTTGCATGATGTATGCCTACCCGATCAGGATAGTGAATAGCAGTATTTACCTTTCTGCATGCCTGATGATTATTTTTTGCTATCGTTTCAGTCTTTCTGTTTTGGTTCGATACTTTTTCCCATCTTATCAAATACTTCATTGAATCCCGGTAATGAGCTGATGATTACTTCCATTTTGGATTCAAGTTGCCTAACCCGGGATTCAAGTTCTGAGACTTGAGATCGGCTGGCTTGTAATTCTGAATGGCTGTCCTGAAGTACTTTGAGGAATTGTCCGTTATCTACACCGATCACCGTATTGATCATTTTAGGACCTGCATTCAAATTGGTATCCCACGCACGGCCTACCACGAGCATTGCTTGCTCCTGTGTAAGCAGAGAAGGGCTCACAGCTACCCCATAACCCGGCGTAAACGTGTTGCCAACGATATAATCACCTGACCTTACCTGACCTTGCACTTTGACAGGAATCTGACCCATAAATGCAATCTTATTGCCAGTGCCTTCGAGACCTGCCTTAGGTGTATTTCCCAATACAATCGGGTTGCTGGAAACCGCCATGACCTGCTCAGCTTTTGTCAGGTCTTTGGTGATTTTACCTGCCATCACACCGACGATATCTCCTTCTGTGATCACCTCTGAAGGATTGATGCGCTCAAGCCATTCTGCATAGTCACCATTACCGGAAGCATATTCTACACCAAGTGAATTATAGGCATCTGCTATATTGGTAAATTCAGAAATAGCCCCAACGATGCCGCCGACAAAATCGATACCTACTACAGAGGCGAGGATACCCACAATATAGGTTCCGCTAAAAAAATTCACTTGCCAGTCTGATACGGATTGGGCGCGTATGGAACCAAGTTCGCGGTTGTCCACGTCCTTGAAACTTATAAACTGATTTTCATTATCGAGCGAATTGTCAACATCTACAAAACTAATGACCGGTAATGTAAAGCTAGGAAGATCATCACAAATCGGTATCTGTGGAATCGCCGGTAATGAAAAGGCAGGAATAGATGGAATCACCAGAATATTCTCCGGCAATGCGGGGGCAATAGTCCAGAAAGGTCCAGGTAAATCATCATCATCAACACATATATCGCAGACATCATTGATGACGCTATATGGTGAAAAACCTGCCGGTAATCCGAGCCCTGAATTAATTTCCTGTCCGATATCAATTGGAAGACCTAAGGCATCATTAATAGGATCTGAAATATTCAAAGGCAGGCCGATGCTTTCGTTCAATTGCTCTGTGAGCAGGTTGACGAGATTACATGCGGTGCCGGCAATATAGGCCGACGGAATAAAATTGAGCAGATCCAGGGGATCAAAATCTTCTGATCCATCGATCCATCCATTAATCGTGGCAATGGCATCATCGAAAAACTCAGCGCCCGGGCTGGTGAGATGGAGGTAATCACTTCCATTCCATGCAGGGTGCGTTTTTCCAAGTTTGATTTCAAGGCCATCACCTGTGCCAGCGTCTGCATTATCGATTCTGGCCAGAAATCCGCTGTCAGATCCCTTCACCCCCAGCGTACCTCCTACATTCAGGTTCTTGCCTATCCCTACACCACCATCCACGACCAATGCACCGTTGGTGGTATTTGTAGATTGGGTCAGGTCTGTAATGTGCACCATACCTCCAAAGGAAGTGGAGCCACCGAAATTGGCGTTTCCGCCCACGTAAAGATTTTTTTCAATCCCCACGCCGCCTTCAACGACGAGGGCGCCGATGTCTTTAGATATGGACTGTGTGATATTAGTGATTGTGGTGATCCCGGATACGCCAAGTGTATTATTGATGGTTGTAGCTCCCTGAACCCCTAGTGTGCTTGCCAGATTAGTAGCACCTGCCACATTAAGCGTGCTTCCGAGATTAGTTGCATCTCCAACATTAAGTCGCCTGGCAATGCCTACACCACCATCCACTACAAGCGCTCCATTGCCGGTGGTGGTTGACTGCGTCATATTGGTGACTCTGGCCAGGCCATCTACATTGAGGGAACTATTGAGTTCCGTATGTTCATCAACGGTAAGCGTTCCTGTCAGATAAGAGTTGCTTTGATTTTCAACCGTAAAATTTCCGTAGTTGATGGTCTGTCCTGGAAGATAATTGGCATTGTGGGGATCGGCTATGGTGTCCGTATTGAGGTAGACATTTTTCCTGACGTTGAGATCCCTTCCGACTCGGAGACTGTTGACCATATTGATATCACCTGTCTGGAGGACGCGCATTCTTTCGATGTCGTTGGTCACAATCACCAGATCTGCCAGGTCATTTGTACCAAGTTTGTCCCGGGCCGGATTAGTATTAGCATTGCCGGTCAGGTTCCATATTTTAGTATAGGGATCACCCGGACTTCTGTCCCCGGCATTTCCGATGACTTCATTTGCAGTTGCGGCATGGAACGCATAAGGCACCGATAACATTCTGCTGTCGGATATGGTGATGAAATCCGTTTCATCATCCGTCTGCACAGCTACTTCCATCCAAACTTCCGCACTGCTCCAGGGTATGCTTTCAAAACTTCCTTTGAAGCTTATTCCCTCTCCGATGGATAAAGAGAATAACCCGAATTCGTTGGTGTACACTTTATGGATTTCTATGTAGGCTACATCCCGTTGGACAGGATCGCTGTACAGGCTGATTTTTAATTGTATGAACTGGTTAGCCATCACCTGGCCTTTGAGGTCACGGGCTACAGCCTGGTATTTCATGCCCTGTGGGACATTCTGGCCCTGACTATCCAAGGCGATCAGTAAGAATGCGAAAACAAGTGGAGAAAAAAGTTTCATGATAATATAATTTTGGGAAGAGGGTTATTTAATCTTTACAACTTTAAAAACGGTCACTGCACCGTCATCTGCAGCGATGAAGTGGATGAAATACAATCCGGCTGCAAAGTCAGCCATATTGATTTCAGCATTGCCGTCCTGTGTATACAATGTTCTAGTGGAGAGCAACGCCCCGTTTGCATCGTGTACCTGGCAGTAGAGTTGCTCCTGTGTGGTTGAAACGAATCGAATGGTCAGTTCTGTGGCTACCGGATTTGGTGACAGCGTGATCAATGTTTGATCGTCGTATTCATATCTGGTCCTGATGAGTGGGTACATCATTTCTACCTGTTCAACCAGGAGTGTAGGCTGATGGAAGCCTTCTGTGTAACTTCTTGGTTGCCCGATCAGCCCCTCTACAGCTAATTCGCCAAGCGTCCATTCAAGCTGCATGTTTTCAGAAGTGCCGATACCTCCGTTGCTTGATAAAACCGCAGGGATGAGCTGCTGTGAAAAGAGTTGATTAAAAAAGCAAAAGCCACAGAAAAAAGGGATTAGCCAATTTTTCATGTAAAATGGGTTTTTGGTATGAAATTAAATTACTAAGCGAATTAGGGTTTTTCTCCCTGTGATAAACCTGCCAGGCAAGAAGAAAGCTGATGCGCGCGAAATGCTAAACTGATGCCTGCTGAGGATATTTAAGATAAAGGTAATATCTTTTTCTAAAAGAACCCATAATTAGCTTAATAAAAACCAGAAAACTGAGTAAACGGTAGTATTGCCTTTTTTATCTAATCCAGAGAGGCGAACCTGATCTCCGAGCTGAGTCAACCAGAGAATCAAGGTTTTATAAACAAGCCATATTGTACTTCCGGTTTAAGACCGACCCCCTGAATAAAGAAATGCCTAAAAAGGGTATTTTTACCGGCTTGTAACTTTTACCAAAAGGTAATCTATGTCGCATACCAATACCATTGACTGGAAGGGGATATTCTCTATTCAATCTATCCTGTTTACCGTGGGGGCTGTGTTATGTATGACATTTGCGCTGAAGGGATTCCTGATTCCAAAAGGGTTTCTTGACGGCGGGGTGACGGGAATATCGATCTTTCTCTATAAAAAACTGGAGGTACCGGTTGGACTTTCTATGATCTTATTCAATATTCCTTTTGTCATCGTCGGGTACAGGAAAATCGGGAAATCATTTGCTGTACAGACGACGCTGGCGATCCTGTTTCTATGCCTTTGTTATTATTCTATTCCCATTACAGAAATTGCTACGGAGGAAATATTGCTGGTGGCGCTTTTTGGTGGTTTTTTTATTGGCCTGGGCATTGGTTTGGCGATTAAGGGCGGAGCGGTATTGGATGGGATGGAGGTGGCGGCGGATTACACGCATAAAAAATCCGGTTTTTCCACCAGTGAAA
>JBBRDL010000187.1:0-6071 GCA_038203965.1 Chitinophagales bacterium
CTCATGGCTTCCATTTTCGTATCAAATAGCTCAGAATGGATTACTCTCCATGGTCTGAATTTTACAGACCACCCTTTTTGTCCCAATTCATTATGCGAAAGAAGCCTTTGAGTCAGACCTGATGTAAATCCAATATAAATCTTGTCGTATTGATCAGAATAAAGGACGTAAACAGTGTACATATACCTTACGATGTTCCATAAATGAAAAAGGCACCGGATTTACTCCAGTGCCTCTTAGTAGCGGGGGCAGGACTTGAACCTACGACCTTCGGGTTATGAGCCCGACGAGCTACCAACTGCTCCACCCCGCGATGTTTCTTTCCCACTCTTCTTTCAAGCGGGATGCAAAAGTATGAAACTTTTCCCACAAAAACAAAACTCTTTTAAAGTATCAGGAGACGCCAGCCTTTTCTTTTTTCGATTTAGCCAATCCACCCCAATCTGAACGGAGTCTGATGATCTCATCATTCACCCATTGTTGTGACTGCCTTAAGAGGGCAAAAGCATTATCACTCTGTATGACTTCGCCAACTGATAACCGGACATATGTTCGGGACTTGGCGAGGTTTTTAAAAAAATGCACCCCCATCGTATCCGTATGATCCCAATAATCATCAAGACTTTTATATTCCAATGCAAAAGGAATGACTGGTATGCCTAATTCTGCAGCGATATCAAAAGACCCTTTCTGAAATGTGGCTGTCAACGGCTCTGCATTGGTCTTTCCTTCCGGATAGATCATTATTGATTTGCCTTCGCTGAGCGCTTTGTGAATGGCCTCCTTCGTTGCACTACGACTCGTTCGGGATTCCTTATTGACAAAAATAATTCCTGACAATTCAGCTCCCTTCCCCAAAAAGGGATAATTGCGCACATCCGCCCGACTCACCGGGTTTCCCTCAAGGTATGCAAGGCAAACAAACGGATCAAGCGACGAACGGTGATTGCCTACAAAAAGATAATTCCTGTCTGTGGGAAACCGCCCCCGCAATTCCACTTTATAATTGAGAAAAAACACAAATAATTTTGACCAAAGCTTTCTGACCTTCAACCGCATTTTATATCTATTGCCTGGAAGGATGCCGAGAATGACGACACTGAGAAAAGCAAATATAGTAGTGATGATAATAGGTATAAACCTTACATAACCACGGATCTTATTACCTGTCATATCAATGCCCGTTAGACCCTTTCAAGGATAATAGCTGAAGCGCCACCACCCCCATTACAAATTGTTGCCAACCCATATTGCTTATCCCTTTGCTGAAGGGCATGTGAAAGCGTCGTAATAATCCTTGTTCCTGAGGCGCCAAGCGGATGACCAAGTGCACATGCGCCTCCATGCACATTGACTTGATTGTGATCTATCTCCAACACTTTTTCAAAGGCCATGGTGACGACCGCGAAAGCTTCATTGACTTCAAATAAGTCTATTTGATTTTTTGAAAGTCCTGCCCTTTGTAGGGCAAGTGGGGCAGCAATCGTCGGAGAGGTAGTAAACCATACAGGATCCTGCTCCGCATCTGCATAAGAAACAATGCGAGCGATGGGTTTTAGTCCATATTTTTTTACAGCCTCTCCACTGGCCAAGATGACAGCAGATGCTCCATCATTGATTGTAGAAGCATTGGCAGCGGTCACTGTACCATCTGGTGTAAAAGCAGGCCGAAGCGTTGGAATTTTATCAAAATCAACTTTGAAACACTCCTCATCTTTATCAATCATGAGCGCAGGACCTTTACGCTGAGCTATTTCAACCGGGGTGATTTCATTCTTAAAAAGACCTTCTGCGGTAGATTGCTGCGAACGTTTGTAAGACATGATAGCATATGCATCCTGCTCTTCCCTGCTGATTCCAAATTTTTCTGCTGTTTTATCAGCACTTACCCCCATGGCGGTTTGGCTATAGACATCTGTAAGGCCATCTTTGGACAGTCCATCTATCAATTCACCATTACCAAACTTTTGACCCCAGCGGGCGCCTGGTATGTAATAAGGGATATTGGACATACTCTCCATGCCTCCGGCGACAATGATATCTGCGTGTCCCAAGGCTATGGTCTGGGCACCAAACATGACTGTTTTCATCCCTGATGCACACACTTTATTGACTGTGGTGCAGGGTACGTTATTAGGAATACCAGCACCCAGGGAGGCTTGCCTTGCTGGCGCCTGGCCTAGGTTAGCCGAAACTACATTACCCATCAGAACCTCCTGAACCTGATCAGGCTGCACACCTGCTAACGCCATAGCCCCGGCAATAGCTTTTGCCCCTAATGCGGTTGCAGACAAACTAGCGAGTGACCCTCCAAAACTACCTATGGGCGTGCGGGTGGCGGAGACGATATATACTTCTTTCATATGGTTATTTCCTTTTAGAGCCGACAAAACTATGCAATCACTTCCTAATCGGCTAAATTCTATTCACGGAGTCCCCATTCTTAAGTTCGATTCTTTGAAAAAAAGTATATGTTTGCATTCTATTTCACACACCCACACAATCTGTATCACACTTATACACACTACGAATTGGGGCTATAGCTCAGCTGGCTAGAGTGCTTGCATGGCATGCAAGAAGTCGTGGGTTCGAGTCCCATTAGCTCCACTTGAAGACTCCACTATGGAGTCTTTTTTTTAGCTCAACGATAAGAGCGCCCCGTCACTCAACATTAATGCGGCGGGAAGGCCAAGGGTTCGACTCCTCTCTGCCCCACAAAAAGTCACCATATTGGGGCGTTTTTGGGCTAAAACATTTCTTTTAAGTAAGTCGTATTAAGCTAAAACTTACATGCTTCACCTATATGCAATCACGATATTTAGTTTACCTTTGGATTCTTATTGAGGCGTTCCATATCAGCGACTTGTTTTTAGCTTTGCCTTTAACTTAGACGAGCTGTGCACACTTCAAGCAAATCAAAACATTAACTTTTTTTATAAATGAAACTTTTTGTCGCTAAACTGCCCCAGAACGTCACTTCAGAACGTCTTAAGGCTATGTTTGAATCCTATGGCAGTGTACTTGATGCCAAGGTTATTACTGATCGCGATACCGGCATGTCTAAGTGCTACGGTTTTGTGGAAATGGCTACTGAAGAAGGAGCCAGAGATGCCATTGACAGACTTAATGGCACTGAAATGGATGGCAAAGAAGTCCTTGTAAAGGAATCTGATCCAGCTCCACGCAGCAATGATCGTGGTGGAAGTGGACGCGGTGCACCTAGACCAGGCGGACGACCACCCTTCAGTCCAGGTGGAGGCGGTGGTGGTGGTGATCGTAGATCATCCGGCCCAAGACCCGGCGGTGACCGTTGGGGAGGAGGCGGCGGCGGCGGCAATAGTGATGACCGCTCCAGATCATCTAACCGCTATGGAGATGACCGTCCTAAAAAACGGTATGATGATGATTTCGATGACAAACCAAGACGCAAGAGAATCTAACCACGGTTCTGCTTGATTTTTTTCTAAGATATTTATGATCCTCCAGAATAGGCAAGGGTTCAACCTACTGAGCCCTTGCTTTTCTATTGCTATGATCTCTCAATCCAATTCTGCTCCTTGCTCCTTGCTCCTTGCTCCTTGCTCCTTGCTCCTTGCTATTTCCCCTTCCCTTGAAATAGGATTAAGATGGTGTAAAAAAGGATTTTGATATCAAGGCTGATGGACATGTTTTCGATATAAAGGATGTCAAATTTAAGACGCTGTAACATCTGTTCAATATTACTCGCATATCCATACTTCACCTGACCCCAAGAAGTAATACCCGGTTTTACTTTCAACAGGTGCTTATAGTGCGGAGCCTGCTCCATTATTTTATCTATAAAATATTTTCGCTCAGGCCTTGGGCCGACAAGGGACATTTCGGCAATCAATACATTCCACAATTGCGGCAATTCATCAAGTCTCCATTTGCGCATGACGGCTCCCCAAGGTGTACAGCGGTCATCCCCATCAAATGAAAGTTGGGGTGTATCACCTTCCGCGCCGATAAACATAGAACGAAATTTACGGATGAGAAATGGCTTTCCGTTTTGCCCTACCCTCTCCTGTGAGTAAAATACAGGGCCGGATGAAGAAAGTCGTACACGTAAAATGATGTACAAAAAAAGTGGCGACAAGAGCAAGAGACCAACTGCGCTCACCACTATATCCATCAACCGCTTGACTAGTTTTTCCCAATTGAGCATCAGACCCTGCCGGATCTCTATCAAGACCGCTCCATAGAGGTAATTCATTTTTACGGTACCCAGGAGAATATCATACATATCAGGAATGATTTTGACAAGTACCTCTTCATTAAAATCAAAAAGAATATCCAAAATCCCCTTAAGCTTATTGTGCTCAGACGTTTCGATCGCAATCAATGCTTCCTCCACTTCATAACTTTGGATTATTTCGGCCAACTGATCAATTGTACCCAGCTTAGGAAGACTTCCATCAAGTGCATTGGATCCATTGGTTTCACTTTCAATAAAACCGATCAACCGATTGCCAAGACTCTTTTTCCTGGACCTTATTTCTTCAAATAATTCCAGGGCTTTCAGATTGCCTCCGATAATAATAGTAATATAGGTGATCCTTCCTGATCGTAATCTGCGACTGGCAATCGTCAATACAATCATTCTGACTATAGCCGTAATACTGAAATGAAGAAGAAATAACCTGAAAAATGATTGGACATAATCTGAAACATCATCCGCTTGATCATCGAGTAAAAGGGTAAAAAATATAATCACTACGCCCGAAAGCGAAAGGAAAAAAGTCCTGACCAGCGTGGTCAGTCTAGAAAGCCTGTATATATCGCGGTACCTGTCAAATATCCAGTAAAAAATAATCCAAGCCAAGGGTATAATGACAAGACCATACCAGAAATTGTGATCATCGACTACCCCGTCATCAAATGTTTTCCCTTCTCCTCTAGCTCTGAAATAATAAAATAAGGCCCAGGCAGCCATCGCTGACAACAGGTCAGCACAGCCATATAAAAACATATGAAATCTCCTGAGCTTCTTCATGACATCAGAGATGAACCACCTTTATGTTGTCCAGAAATATATCGTATTCAGCCTCTGTTGAACCGTCTGGATAAAGGGACCGAAACAATATCTTATATGCTGACAAATCAGATGCGCTGACAAAATCTGTGAGATCAATGTAGAGCATATTCCACTCATCTGTCGGGACAACCAGGTAAAAGAAGTTCGAAAAACTCTGTCCAGCTAGATTAATTCCTAATAACCCAATGCTAAAAGGAACCTCACACTTATATCTGAACTCGAGATAGATGGATTTACCATCTACAGGCAAACCTGACATGGGTATCGCATGACCTACTTCAATAAAATTAGCCCCCTCAGACATAGTAATCTGCCCTGAATATTGCCCTTCAAAAACATCTACAGATGAACGCACAAGTTCACTGGCAGACACTGTATCCCTGTTGTCTGTAAATGGATTATCTACTTCAAAATCAGTCAGCAAACTAAAAACGGATTGTGGTCGGTATGCTGTCACAGGTTGAATATCAAAAATCTCTCCTGGGGAAGCTATCAATTCGATCGTATCCCCTGTAAACATTGGATAGACGATGGCGTCACCGGCAATACCATTGTTTCGTATACCAGGTCGAAACACAAATTCTTTAGGCCCTTCCTCCAGGTAATATATATCCACTGGCGGATAAAATGCACCAAGAAAAGCTCCATCTGCATAAACCCATACTTCAGTAATTCTATTATTTCCGGAACCTTGCCCCGGTTGAATTTCAAAATCAAAGGGTTGCAATCGCAATGTCGTAGGAGAAGTTTCATCAGGATTGATGATATCACAATTACTCAAACCAATTGTAATGCCCAGCAGGAGCAAAAGAATGAATTTCAATGAATGGTTACTTTTCATGTTTCATGATTTGTTCCATGATACGAGACGCTACTTCAACAGCGCGCGCTCCTTGCTCAAATGTAACGCCCTTTCCATCATGGTGTTGGATGGCTTCACAAAACTCTCTTAACTCCAATTCAATCGCGTTGTGCTTGGTGACGACAGGATTATCAGCCGCAATCCAACGGTCTC
>JBBRDL010000188.1:0-5953 GCA_038203965.1 Chitinophagales bacterium
CCTTTGTTCAGCCGGTTTTATTAGTCAAAGAGAAAATCAGGCCCTTTTTGAACAACAAGGCGTTATATCTGGCGATTCTAATGAAGGATAAAGAGGATCCATCCTCACAGGAGCAATATGGTATCATCAAAATCCCTTCCGATCATTTACCCAGGTTTTTAGAACTACCTTCCAAAAAACAAGGTCATGAACTGATCATGCTCGATGAGATAGTCAGGCATAGTGTCTTGTGGCTCTTTCCCGGATACCAGATCATAAACACCTACTCTATAAAGCTGACCAGAGATGGCGAACTCTACATCGATGATGAATACCAGGGAGACCTCGTAAAGAAAATCAAGAATAGTCTTTTAAAGAGGGATGTTGGACCAGCGTCCCGACTCGTATATGATAAAACTATACCTGCTCAGTTCCTGCATTATCTGATGAATGTACTTGGGGTTGAAAAACTGGGTCTCTTTCCCGAAGGCCGTTTTCACAACAACTTTGATTTTTTCAAATTTCCAACATTTGGAATGGATCATTTGAAAGATCAACCTTTACCCCCAATGGATTATATTCCACTAACGAATATGGACTCCATATTTGAACCCATCAGGTCTTTAGACCACCTCATCCATGTTCCATATCATAAGTATGAGCCAGTCATCAAGTTTTTCGAACACGCTGCGAGAGACCCAAAAGTCACACACATAAAAATTATTCAATACAGGGTAGCTCCTAATAGTCGCATCATGGAGGCGCTGATCAACGCGGTCAAGTCCGGAAAACAAGTTTATGCATTTATTGAAGTCAAAGCCAGATTTGATGAAGAAGCCAATATTAGCTGGGGCGAGCAATTGGAAAAGGCAGGAATTGTGGTCCGGTATAGTTTCCCTGGTTTAAAAGTACACAGCAAATTAGCTTTAGTCCGCAGGCTTGAATCTGATGGACCCCAACTTTATACCTACCTGAGTACAGGTAATTTCCATGAAGTCACAGCAAGAATCTATAGTGATCAGGGTCTATTCACTGCTGATAAGCGTATAACAGGTGAAGTAGCGCGTATTTTTTCCTTTCTGGAAACCGTTAAACTGCCCAGCGAAGATTTCAAACATCTGCTTGTAGGTCAGTTCAATTTAAGAAAAACACTGATCCAGCTTTTAGACTTTGAGATCGCTGAAGCTACCGCTGGCAGACCAGCATCCATTATGCTTAAGATCAATAGTCTTCAGGATGAAGAGATGATCGAAAAGCTGTATGCAGCAAGCCAGGCAGGTGTGAAGATTGAGCTCAATATCCGCGGAATCTGCTCACTCATGGCCGGCAAGAAAAATCTGAGCGAGAACATTAAAGCGTTCAGCATAGTCGATCGGTTTCTTGAACATAGCAGGATCTTTATTTTTCATCATGGCGGCAAAGAAAAGTTGTATTTATCATCTGCTGACTGGATGGAACGTAATTTATCTTTCAGGATAGAAACAGCATTCCCCATTTATGATCTGCAGTTGATAGCTGAAATCAAAGATATACTTGCCATACAGCGAAGTGACAATGTAAAAGCAAGATCGCTGCATCACCATCATATCAATGAATATCTGCTCAATGATTCTGATCTTGCTATCAGGTCTCAGCATGAAACCTATTTCTATCTGAAGCGCAAATATGAAGAGCTGATGTCTAAAGAATAAAAAATCTATCAGGCATTCATCACATTTTTTTTACAATGTGATTACATTAAAATTTCAGGGTAAACCATGTAGCATGGTATACCTTATTGTCTGCATATTTACCAAAGTAATCCAAATAGTCCAATGCAACTTTTAGAACACTCAGGATCCATCTTGATCCGCCATAATCTACATATGAAATCACTCTGGATAGAATATCCAAGGTTAGATAACGAAAAAGATATTCAGGCTGTCCTTTTCAATCAATATACATCAGGTCAGAAGTTTCGTCTTCCTGTGCTAAAAGCAAATGCGAAAGGTATAAAGATCAAACTTCCTTCTTTTATTTCCGGTATGTTTTATTTGAAGATCGAGGACGGAGAGAACTCCTTTTTAAGGCAAATTGCCCTTCAGTAAGGGAAAACCCTGAAAATAAAAATTGGGTGTTTCTGTCCATATATGAAACAAAATTTTGAATGACCTTTACATTGTTGATAGCAAAGAAAGCTAAACAACTATTTAAAGAAATAAAAGCAGGAAAGCATTAAATAGCCGTAACTGCATACAAGATTATAAAGGGGTGAGACTTGCCGGGGTTGTCAAAGGGTGACGCCGGCATTTTTTTTTGCCCAAAACCCAACAGCGAGCACGCCCCTCCACAAGTTGGCAGACAAAATTTCAACCCTCTCAATAAAGGCTTGTAAGTACAGATAGCTTGTAATTAAGCGAATGAGAGTTTTTCGGCCAGTTCTTCCCACTCAACCATTAGTTTTTCCAATTCCTGCTTCTTAGCCTCATACCCTTTGACTTCCTTCTGGAAATCAGGCGATTGATAAAAATCCGGGTCAGCAAGCTGTACTTCTTTATCCTTTATATAGCCTTCACAAATGCTGATGTCTTTTTCAACGAGTGAAAAACGGCGTTGAAGGTTCTTCTTCTCCTGGCCTGACAGGCCACTAGTTGCTTTGACTCCATTTCCGGAAGGAACGAGAGGCGCGGATTTGATCTCTTGTGACGCTTTAGCTTTTAACAATGAAGCTTGTGAAAGCACATCTAGGGTTTCGATTCCCTTTTTACTTAACATTTCATCAATATCACCGATATACTCCTTGATTTGGCCTCCAGCAAATTCAATTGTTCTTGACGTAAGACCTGTAAGGAAGTCCCGGTCGTGGGAGATGATGATCAATGCTCCCGGATATTCCATAAGGGAGTCTTTAAGTCGTTGCTTGGCCTGTATATCAAGGTGATGCGTAGGCTCATCCATGATCAGCAAATTGGTCTGTGACAGGATCATGCATGCTAATGCGAGCCTGGCTCTTTCCCCACCTGATAAGACAGACACTTTTTTGCCGGAGTCCTCACCACTAAATAAAAATGCGCCCAGAATACCCCTGACCCGCGGGCGAACTTCAGGTGCTGCCAGATCTTCTATAGTCTGAAGTACTGTTTTACTCTTATCAAACAATTCGGTTTGATCCTGGGCATAATATCCCATCATCACCCGTTCATTGACTTCAAGCAACCCTGAAGTCGGAGTCACCTTATTACCGATCATTTTGGCCAGAGTTGATTTGCCTTGTCCGTTTTGTCCGACAAAAGCTATTTTCTCGTTTCGCTCAAGGTCAAAATCAACGTTTCGAAGTACTTCTTTAGGGCCATATGTCTTTGAAAGACCCACCGTGTGTACCATAGATCTTGGCGCCCTGTCCAACACTGGAAACTTAACTTTCATCACAGCATTATCCTCGTCTTCCAGTTCTATGATCTCGACTTTTTCCAATTGTTTCTCCAGTGACTTCGCCATACTGGCTTTAGAAGCCTTAGCCCGAAAGCGGTCGATCAATTTCTCTGTTCGCTCAATGTTTTTCTGTTGATTTTGGAAGGAGGCTAACTGGATCTCTTTAAACTTGTGCCTCTCCTCCATAAATTTGGAATAAGGCAAAGGCATATCATACAAACGCCCAAGCGAAATTTCAATAGTCCTATTGGTCACCTGATCCAGGAATCGCTTATCATGCGAAACCAATAGGATACCAGCTTCTGAAGATTTCAGATACTTCTCTAACCAAATGATCGAAGGCATGTCAAGGTGATTGGTAGGCTCATCAAGCAGTAAAAAATCAGGTCTGCCTAAAAGGAGTTTTGCCAATTCCACACGCATCTGCCATCCCCCCGAAAGCTGACCCACCGTTTTATACAATACCTCATCCTCAAAACCCAAGCCCTTCAGTACTTTTTGAATATCTCCTTCAATCGTTCCTGCACCAAGGTGTTCTAACTCCGCATACAATTCACTCAGTCGCTGACTAAGGTTCATGATATACTCATCATCCGTGCTGTGTTCGAATTCGGAATTGATATGCTCCAGTTCTACATTAATCTCTCGTACACGATCAAATGCAGTATAAGCAGCCTCCATAACTGTCAAATCGGGATCTATCGAAATCTCTTGTTTGAGGTAGGCCATACTGGCGGGCCGGTCGACAAGACCCGAATCGGCGTCAACGAGACCTGCAATAATTTTAAGCAATGTGGATTTACCTGTCCCATTCCGACCGATAAGGCCGACTTTTTCGCCCATTCGGAGCGCAAATGTTACGTTATCGAGGAGTGTTCGGTCTCCGAAATTTGTGGTGATGTCCTTCACTAAAAGCATAGCGGGCGCAAAGGTAGGCAATGAAAGGGGGATCTTATTCCAAGGTTTAAAAACAGTGTTAAATAGATTGATTACCAGCAAGTTATGACAGTGTGGCACACCTAGGTGTGCCACACTGTCATAACTTGCTATAAATCATGGGCTTAGAAGGTGTTTTAACACTTTTTCAAATCCTAAATATTAATTCAGGTTTGGTTGCTCAGGAAGTTGGGCTAATACACTATATACATCCCCTTTGTGGTGCATGATCTGGTTCCATAGCCTCGATGGTTTAGATTTGAAGATGTAGTTAGCATGAACCTGAGAAGTAATCCATGAACTTGCGTCCAGCTCTTCAATCAACTGCCCGGGAGACCATCCCGCATAGCCCACAAAAAAACGGATGTTTTCACTTTTGATCATTTCATGGGCAATCAGAAATTTCAACTTTTCAAACTCCCCTCCCCAAAAAACACCAGGGGCAATCTCTGTACTTCCATCTAATAACATACCCACATTGTGAATGTAATGGATAGAATTCGTAGACACCGGACCGCCATAGTATGCCACAGCATCTATTTCAGGAAAATCCTCAACCAATTCTGTAATGCTCACCGTCAATGGCTTATTAATGATAAAGCCTACGGTACCCTCATCTTCAGCATGATCCGTGACCAGAATGACCGCTCTGCGGAAATTTGAATCCTGCATGAAGGGCTCCGCTACAAGGAGGCTCCCGGTATGGACATCATATTTCATCATTTATTCAAACGACGTAATGGTGGCTTCCTTGTCTATTTTTTTTACAAATCCTCCTAATACTTTACTTCCAAACTCCATGTATTCCTTTATACCATCGCCCTTCATAGCTTCAATGGTATTTGTCCACTGAACGGAAGACGTAAGCTGATGTAGTAATTTATGTTTTATCGTATCCGGATTCTGTGATGGATCGGCATCCACATTTTGGTAAACAGTACAAATAGGTGTATGGAAGGTGGTTGCATTTATTGCTTCTGCAAACATATCCCTTGCAGGTGTCATAATCGGCGAATGAAATGCCCCTCCAACAGGAAGAAGGATAGCACGCTTTGCTCCGGCAGCCTTACATGATTCCACGGCCATTTCAACAGATATGGTTTCTCCCGAAATGACTACCTGGCCTGGGCAATTAAAATTTGCAGCCACAACAATGCCAGGTGTATTATTACAAATCTGTTGTACGACCTGATCTTCGAGTCCAAGAATGGCCGCCATGGTACTTTCTGCGATTTCACATGCTGCCTGCATAGCTGTTGCTCTCGAGAAGACTAATTTAAGCCCCGTCTCAAAATCAAGCGCTTTTGCCACTACCAGGGCCGTCAGCTCTCCAAGCGAGTGACCTGCTACAGCGTCTGGATTACCAGCCTCTTTAGAAAGGAAAGTTGCGTAACTATACACAAATACGGCCGGCTGCGTTATCTCTGTGCGTTTTAAATCTTGTTCTGCTCCATGAAACATTAGATTTTTTAATCCGAAGCCAAGAATTTCATCTGCCTGGTCAAAAATATACCTAATCGCAGGTGTCTGCTCGTATAATTGAGCACCCATGCCTGATAACTGCGATCCTTGTCCCGGAAAAATAAATGCTCGTTTGTGTGTCATTAACTTAAGTCTGATGATATCA
>JBBRDL010000189.1:0-5696 GCA_038203965.1 Chitinophagales bacterium
GACGAACTGCTCAAACAAGAGCATGGCAAATACAAAAAGTTGTATGAGATGCAGTTTAGAGTAAGTGAATCTGTGTGAGGAAGGAGCTTATGGCTTATGGCTTATAGTTGATGGTTGATAAATAATTGAGGAGGTTGAGTGAACTGTTGATTGTTGAATGCAAACTACTAAATGTCGACTGCAAACTGAAGACTGTATACTGTTGACTGTAAACTACAAACTACAAACTACAAACTTTTTTAAAATGGCAACACAGGGATTTAACATCAAGATAAACGGGATTATTGGGTTTGTTTTTATGGTCGTGGTCTTCGTCATATTTATTGGTGTGGCTAAGGCGCTGTTTAAATTTTCTCTCATCATTGCAGCGGTCCTGATTGTGCTTGCTTTACTGATCAATTACAGGACAGTGCTCGGTTATCTTAAATTTATTTTGTCTCTGTTGAAGCGTAACGTGTTGGGCGGGGTGATCGGGATCGTGCTGCGTGTCATTGGATTTCCAATCCTGGCAGGTGTGTTATTTGGAAAATCCATTCTGGACCGGAAAGTAAAAAAAATCAAGGCAGAATATCAGACAGAGAAGGAAGGTGAATTTGTAGAATATGAGGAAGTGATAAAAACAAATCGGGAAACCAAGCTCGATTTACCCCCGATGGAAAAACAGGCTCCAGTCAAAAAGGATAACCAATACGAAGATCTTTTTTAATAACCATTAAAATACCCGGTTGATGATAGTTGTATGGATCGCGCTGGGATTTGCACTCCTCTATTTACTTCTGCAGGTTTATTATCTCCGTTACTGGATAAAAACGCCAACAGCTCTATCAATATCTAAACCTTTTATGCAAGAGGGAGTGACTGTGGTGATCATCGCGCATAATGAAGAAAAATCAATCAGCGCATGCCTGGAAGGAATTCTGTCCCAACAGTATCCTTCAGAGCTTATGCAGGTCATTGTTATCGATGATCATTCTACAGATAGAACAGTCTCGCTCATAAAAATTATTGAAGATGCCCGAGTACAGCTTTTTCAATTAAAAGATTATCCGGCATTTATACATCCTCCAGCATTCAAAAAATCAGGTATTACGCTTGGGGTAGAAAAAGCCAGCTATGACGCAATAGTAGTAACGGATGCGGATTGTATTCACCAACCTAATTGGTTACATGCCCTATTGCATGGGTTCATCCAAAGCAATGCCGTATTCCAAACTGGTCCAGTGATCCTTATGCCAGGCACTACCATGATGCAAAAAATGCAGGAAGTGGAGCTACTGACCCTGATGCTTATTACAGGGGCCGGCATTACATCAGGATTGCATGACTTAGCCAATGGGGCGAACATGGTTTTTCGCAAACTTGCATTTCAGAAGGTGAATGGATTTGAAGGTAATGAGCATTATGCCTCCGGAGATGATTTGTTCCTGATCGAAAAAATGCGCAACGTTTTTCCAGACAAAATCTCCTTCATCAAATCCATGGATGCTGTAGTGTATACCAAGGCGAAAAAGACATGGGCTGCGTTGATGCAACAACGTTTGCGTTGGGCAGGAAAAAACAAAGGATTAAAAGATCATACGATACATCGCATCTGGCTATTCGTTGGTGCATATCATGTAGTACTTCTTCTTTCATTAATTGGGTCCCTCGCCAATATCCTATCCCCATGGTCGTTCATTTCATTGTTTGTCATAAAATGGTTTGCTGATTTCCTGATGGTTTCGACAGCAGCAGCCTTTTTTAAAAGGACCGCTATCCTAAAGTATTTTGTTGCCCTACAGTTTTTATACAGTTACTATATACTGCGTCTAGGTTTGATGATAATCGTCGGCAAGAAGGGGGATTGGACAAGGAGCCTGCAACCCCCTACCCCCTTGAAAGGGGTAGATGATTAACTATTTATTGTTATTGATCTAAAGGTCCGCCATTCCGTCCCTTGCCGCCCCGACAATCCGCCTAATAGCCTCTCTTTCATTTTTTCGCACGGAGAACACGGAGTGCACAGAGGGATTCTCCTTTGAAGCCGCTTCTGGACCCAAACCCTTGAACTTTTGTCTTTTCTTTTCTGCCCAATACCCTTTCTTTCATTTTTTAGCACGGAGAACACGGAGTGCACAGAGGGACTCTGCTATTCCTCCCTTTGCCCTATGCCCTCCGCTCTCCGCCGTTATTCCTACCTTTGCCCGCCTTACTAAAAAAGTAAAAATGAGTTTACTGGTAATTGGATCTGTTGCCTTTGATGATATTGAAACCCCCTTTGGCAGAGCTGAGAAAATAGTGGGTGGTGCCGGCACCTATATTGCATGGGCTGCCTCCTACTTTGTTAAAAATATCCACATTGTCTCCATCGTCGGTGAGGACTTCCCTCAAGGTGAGCTTGATGCATTGGAAAACCGCGGAGTAGATACCTCTGGAATAAAGATTGTCGAAGGCGGAAAATCGTTTTTTTGGGCAGGCAAGTATCACCACAACCTCAATGCCCGGGACACATTGATCACCGATCTGAATGTGCTCGCGGACTTTGATCCCGTATTGTCTTCCACACAGCGTGAAATCGAATATGTCATGCTGGGCAATCTGACCCCGGCCATACAAATGAGTGTCATCGAACAAATGAACACCCACCCGAAAGTGCTTGCACTTGATACTATGAACTACTGGATGGACAGTGCTATGACAGAATTGGTAGATGTGCTTGTCCATATTGACCTGCTGATCATCAATGATGAAGAAGCCCGCCAGTTGTCAGGCGAGTATTCTTTGCTCAAAGCGAGTGAGGTCATCCTAGCCATGGGCCCAAAATACCTTGTGATTAAAAAAGGGGAACATGGGGCATTACTTTTCGGGGATGACCAGGTGTTTTTCGCACCGGCGCTGCCCTTGCAAGAGGTTCAGGACCCGACAGGGGCCGGAGACACCTTTGCAGGTGGGTTAATGGGGTTTCTGGCCAGCAGGGAGATGATCAACTTTGAAGTCCTGAAACAAGCTATTATATGCGGTTCCGCGATGGCTTCCTTTTGTGTGGAGAAATTTGGAACTGAAGCCCTCAGGAATCTTGATATGGATCAATTGCAAGAGAGGCTCGATAAATTTACCCAACTGGTCAATTTCGAAGCGCCGGTATTGTAAACAGATCAGTGAAGCTTAGAATGCGAGCTTAAAGTTTTTATAATACACCCATATCAGGAGTATGATAAAAAGCAGGAAAAAGAGTATAAATCTCAGGAAGCAACTTCCTTTTTTACCGTAGTTTGGGCTATCCATCTCGTATATTGAATAATTGCGGCTAAGATAGCCATTATTCAATATTTCTATCATTTCAGATCAAAGGATAAAAAATAAAAGCCCGAATCTACCGGGCTTTTATTTAGTCTTTGACCACCTTGGAGAAATCAGGTGTAAAGCCCATATTTTCCCATGCAAAGGCATACATATCCGTCTGTAAATCAATCTGCTGCGTTGTAGAAACCGAACCATGACCCGCTTTGGTCTGAATCCTGATCAACGCCGGAGCATCACCTCCCTGGTATTCCTGCAGCACTGCGGCAAACTTAAAAGAATGAGCCGGGACCACCCTGTCATCATGATCCGCCGTCGTTATCAGCGTGGCCGGATAGGCCGTTCCAGGTTTTAGCGCATGCACCGGGCTATAGGCTTTGAGGTATTCAAACATCTCTTTTGAATCATCTGCCGTGCCAAAATCAGCAGACCATCCTGCCCCAGCGGTGAAGGTGTGGTACCTGAGCATATCCATCACGCCCACTGCCGGAATAGCCACTTTCATGAGATCGGGACGCTGGGCCATCGTGGCTCCGACAAGCAAACCACCATTGGATCCTCCAAAAATGGCGAGGTAATCAGAAGAAGTATATTTTTCGTTAATAAGGTATTCAGCGGCAGCAATAAAGTCATCAAACACATTCTGCTTTTGCATTTTGGTGCCGGCCTCATGCCATTTTTCTCCATACTCACCGCCTCCACGAAGATTGGGTTGTGCCCAAATGCCCCCTTGCTCAAGCCAGGCTACACGCATAGCACTGAAATTTGGCGTGAGGCTTACATTAAAACCCCCATAAGCATAGAGCATGGTTGGATTAGTACCATCCAGTTTGAGTCCCTTTTTATGGACGATAAACATTGGCACTTTAGTTCCATCCTTGCTCTTGTAGAAAATCTGTTTAGTTTCATAATCATCAGGTACGAAATCAACTTTTGGCTGTAGGTAAAAAGTCGATTTTCCGGTAGCGATATCATATTGATAAATCGTAGACGGCGTAGTAAAAGATGTAAACGAATAATAGAAGTCCTTATCATCTTTCTTCGCTCCAAAACCTGATACTGAACCGATGCCAGGCAACTCGATATCACGCTCGAGCTTACCATTGAAGTCATATTGTTTTACAGCTGATTTGGCATCCATCAGATATTGAGCAAATAATTTTCCTCCTCCTGATCCTGCACTGAGGACATTTTCTGTTTCAGGAACGACCTCTGTCCAGTTTTGCTTTCCGGGTTTGGCGAGTTCCACTGCAATCACTTTGTAATTGGGAGCATCTATATTGGTAGAAAGCAGAAAACGTGTACCGACATTATCTACGTAATTGATGGATGTAAAATAGTCATTGCTGATCTGCACCATAGGACTAGTGGGATCGTTGAGATCCTTTATATAAAGATTATTTCCACTTGTATTTTCTGCTGCCGAAATAATTAGATAATTGCTGTCTTCCGTTACGAATCCTCCTATGTAGCGATTAGGCTGCTTCGGTCCGCCAAACACGAGTGCATCAGTAGATTGAGGTGTCCCAAGTTTGTGATAATATAACTTATGGTGTTGTGTTTTTCCGGAAAGTTGACTACCGTCCTTTGGATTGTCGTAGCTGCTGTAATAAAAGCCTTCGTTTTTGTACCATGATGTTCCGCTGAATTTGACATTGAACAGGGTATCTTCCAACACTGTTTTTTTGATGGCATCCATGACGATGACTTTGCGCCAGTCAGAGCCGCCCTCCGTCACCTGATGTGCTGACAATGAGCCATCCTCTGTAAAAGAAATACCTGACAAACCGATAGTACCATCTTTTGAAAATCCATTCGGATCAAGGTAGACTTCAGGCTCAGCATCTTTCTTGTCTTTGGGTTTCCTGTAGAGCACACTATGATTTTGTAAACCGGTATTACGATAATAATATTCGAAATCTCCCTCTTTATAGGGGGCTGAAATACGTTCAAAATCGGTCAAGGACTCAATACGTTTTTTGAGATTAGCTCTCCAGGCGATTTGATCGAGATATCCAAATGTGACTTTGTTTTGTGCTTCGACCCACTGACCTGTTGCTTCAGACGTATCGTTTTCGAGCCAGCGATAAGGATCAGGTACTTCGATGCCATGATATGTATCGATGTGATCGGATTTGGTGGTTACAGGATATTCCAATTTATGAGATTTAGTATCATCAGATTTACAGCCTATGGCCAGGGTGAGGGCTGTGAGCCCGAAGAGCAGAATTACCTTCATGATATATGTGATTTTTGAAAAATGGGATGCCTCTTTTAAAAGTCGCACAAAATAAGCAGAGAATATGAGTCAGCACATTTATTTTCAGAAGTACTGAAAGAATGTGTGGTGAGTTTTGAAGAGTTCTGGATAATCAGTAAACATACCCCGTGCACTCCGTGTGCTCCGTGCGAAAAAA
>JBBRDL010000190.1:0-5581 GCA_038203965.1 Chitinophagales bacterium
ACAACAGAAAGCCTTTGGAAGACGCTTGCGAAGATTACCTATAAAAAGGAATATGATGAATTCCTTGGTTTCAAGATTGATAAACCGGTTTTTAGCCCGGAAATCAAAGCACTGGATGGTAAGGAGGTAACCGTGAAAGGATTTATTATTCCGGTAGAAGGATATAAAAGCCACAAAGAGTTTATTTTCTCAGCCTTCCCCTATAGCATGTGTTTCTTTTGCGGTGGCGCGGGTCCAGAGTCTGTGATGGAAGTAATAGCTGTAGAGGCAGTGACCTATTCAGATGCATCTGTGGTGCTAAAAGGTAAATTGAAACTTAACAGTGACGATGTCAACAAACTGATGTATTCACTGACAGAAGCCAGATTGGTAAAACAGTAAACAGGTCAATGCTCTACCAGACCAACTGTTCAGACCAGGTACCCATTTCTCCCCTGATTTTTACAAAGTAACTTCCTGGTATGATTGGGGACGTCAATTCAACTTGTTGATCTGTTGAGAGTTTGCGTGTAAAGATTTCTTTACCCTGGACGTCATAAAGGGCCACCTCACCATTTCGCCATGGAGCTGGTAGATTGATCCGCCATGTATTGTCGTTAGGGGCAAAAATGAGAGATGGTTTTGATACAGGATCTCCAAGAATTCTGCGGATAGGGGAATATTCAATGGATCCATCCTGCATTTTGGCAGCTATCCTGTAATAAACGGCCTGAGATTGAATGTATGGATCCTTGTACACGTAAGAAATTTGATCTTCGACAGGGGTCACTGTAGTGACGACGGTAAAGTCAATAAAATCGGATTGCAATGAACGCTGCACCTCAAAGACATCAATACCAATACCCTGATGAAGGGTCCATTCGATTTGGTTTCCTCCTGTGACTATACTGGCCTCAACATTTTCCCACTGAATAGGAAGAAAGCCTGATGCACTGACACTGTACAATGTACCGCCCAGGTTACTTGCATATAACTCACCATCATCATCCTCTCCAAAAGTGACAATCCCTGATACAAGCCCTGTGCCATCCTGTACATATACATCAAAAGTGGGCGGATTCTCCCCTGTCTGCTTGATCATCCACAAAAAATTAGTGACATAATCCGCGCAAACATAGCACCCCTGCAGAATAGGATATTCACTTCCCCGGTACACAAAGCCACCTGTAAGTGAGACGCCTCTTCCGTCCGGGCAAGGGTTGCAGGTATGGGGGTATTCGAAAACAGGCCAGGTAAAAACAGTATTCCCGGAGCAATTATTTGGTTGATAGTCATGATTTCCTTCTTTGCAATCCCAGCCGAAATTCATACCTCCCGGTGTGCCAGCAGGAACCATATCTACTTCCTCCCAATCGTCCTGTCCCACATCTCCAATCCACAAATCACCTAAGGTTCGGTCAAAACTTATGCGCCATGGATTTCGCATTCCATAGGCCCAGATTTCATCAAGACCTGAAACACCTACAAAAGGATTGTCTGGTGGTATCGCGTAGTTGAGAGGGGGTTGCATAGCGTTAACATCAATACGCAACATTTTACCCAGTAGGATCTGAATGTTTTGCCCGGTATTGTTTGGGTCACCACCACCGCCACCATCTCCCATACCGATATAGAGATATCCATCATGGCCAAACGCGAGGTCTCCTGCTTTATGATTGGATTGGACACCAGTCTGGGTGATGAGTTCCAGCTCGGAATTCTCATCGATGTCATTTGGGTTATTCGGGTTGAGGGTAAAGCGACTAATCCTATTCGTAATGGTTTGATCGATGACATAATTGACATAGATGTATGGACTAGCAGGATATAAAGGGTGAAAAGCAAGTCCAAGTAGACCTCTTTCTCCGCTATTCATCACCTGATCTTCAATGTCCAGAAAAAAATCAGGCAATACTGCATTATTCTGTACGATCCTGATTGTACCTCTTTTCTCTACAATAAACAGACGGCCGGACCCGTCACCACAACCAGTGATATCGACAGGCTGAACCAATGCCGGACCGGTCAGTGATAATGCAGTGAAGCCCAACATAGGTTGTGCAGAACCAAGGGTACTCATAAGGCAGAAACACAGGAACAGGATGGAACGTATCATAACAGTAGCTTAAAGACTCAATTAATACTAGCAATAGAGGAAAGGGAAGGGTGGGAGCAATAGCCTAAAAATACGTAACAAAAATTAAATTCGTCGGATACTTAACCGGCAATTCTCTTAAAGCCCATACGAAACAACAGAAATCCGGCTAAAAGGATCAGGATCACTACATAAAAAGGCATGAAAGTGATACTATAAATGTGGGTTTTGTCAACGATCCACATGATTACGATCAAAATAAAAAGTATCGTAACAAGACCAGAAAGTTTTCCAAATCCAGGGACAAGATCAAGGTCCACCTGCTTACGAATGAGGATAAATGTAGTTAGCATAGACACGATCGGAAGGATCTGGGTAAAAATATTGGTGTCCATAATGGATCTCCGCTCAAAAAGAAAAAGATATACGCTCAGCGTTACAGCAAAAATCCCCGGTATGGCGACCAGGTATATCAGGACTGCGTAAAGATATTTCCAGGGCGAAAGATGGCCTTGACCACCGGAGAAAAAAAGTGCCAGCAAGGCTATAAAGGGAACCAGGATAAAAAAGCCCAGTAAAAGGGTCGGGTTTTCCCCACACATTTTGAAAAATTCGCCGAGGGTCATAGGTAAAGAATTCATTGCAAGGTATATAAATATGCAACAGTTCATCATAAGTGAAGTGCAAGCAGAACAGGAACAGATTAAAACTTCAATAGACAGGCTTTGAATTGAATAGGCTTCTTTGATTATCTTTGCGCCCCTTTTACAAAACAAATAACCGAAGAACGAATTACAGATTTATGGAAAACTTGATTTACCTGGTTCCGGTCATGGGCGTCATAGGCCTGATCTACACATGGATCAAATTTATATGGGTTGGAAAGCAGGATCCCGGGAATGACCGGATGCAGGAGATAAGTAGGTATATCGCAGAGGGGGCTATGGCTTTCCTTCGGGCAGAATGGAAAATACTTGGCTATTTCGTGGTGTTGGTGGGCATATTGCTGGCCGTCATGGCTTCGACCAATCCCCACGGACATTGGAGCATTGCAATTGCTTTTGTGGTAGGAGCTGTATTTAGCGCCACTGCAGGGTATATAGGCATGAAGGTGGCTACCAAAGCTAACGTTCGCACGGCCCAGGCTGCCAGATCAAGTCTCAGTAAAGCACTCAAAGTTTCTTTTACAGGAGGCTCTGTCATGGGTATGGGTGTTGCCGGTCTGGCTGTTTTAGGACTTGGTAGCTTATTTATCATTGTAAGACAAATTTTTGCCGGTGATGCTGGTGTCAACAGTGCTGAAATGCTTCAGGCCATAGAAGTGCTTACAGGGTTTTCATTAGGCGCAGAGAGTATAGCGCTCTTTGCCCGCGTGGGTGGTGGTATCTATACCAAAGCCGCTGACGTAGGCGCAGACCTGGTCGGAAAAGTAGAAGCAGGGATTCCTGAAGATGATCCACGTAACCCGGCAACCATAGCAGATAATGTCGGAGACAATGTCGGTGATGTGGCAGGTATGGGTGCAGATTTGTTTGGCTCCTATGTGGCCACTGTACTAGCTACAATCGTTCTTGGACAACAAACTATCGTGATAGGTGATGATGGAATAGGTGGCTTGTCTCCTATTCTTTTGCCAATGCTGATAGCCGGCGTGGGTATTCTATTTTCTATTGTGGCTACCTTCTTTGTCAAAATCACGGATAAGGTCGGCATGACCACCCAACATGTGCAAAAAGCACTCAACATGGGTAATTGGGGATCCATCATCCTCACAGGTATTGCTTCCGCAGCACTGGTCTATTTCATTCTTCCTGAGAACATGCAATTGCGTGGACATGAATTTACGAAATGGGGTGTCCTGGGTGCTATTGTCGTTGGCCTTGTGGTAGGAACGCTCATCAGTATTATTACAGAGTATTATACGGCAATGAACAGAAGGCCGGTCAATTCTATTATACAACAATCTTCCACAGGCCATGCCACTAATATTATTGGTGGATTAGCGGTTGGGATGGAGAGTACGTTTGCGCCTATCATGGTGTTGGCCGCCGGTATCTGGGGAAGTTTTTATTTCGCAGGATTGTATGGTGTAGCTATTGCGGCCGCAGGTATGATGGCGACTACAGCTATGCAGCTTGCGATTGATGCCTTCGGACCTATTGCTGATAATGCGGGAGGTATTGCAGAGATGAGCGAACTACCTGCTGACGTGCGTGAAAAAACAGATATACTGGATGCAGTAGGAAACACTACTGCTGCTGCAGGCAAAGGCTTTGCAATTGCTTCAGCAGCGCTTACGGCACTTGCTCTTTTTGCAGCGTTTGTAGGGGTAGCAGGTATTGATGGAATTGATATTTATAAAGCAGAAGTATTAGCCTGCCTCTTTGTAGGAGGTATGATACCATATCTGTTTTCATCATTAGCTATTCGCGCTGTAGGTGAAGCAGCGATGGCGATGGTGGAAGAGGTCAGACGACAATTCCGTACGATCCCCGGTATCATGGAAGGTACTGGCAAACCTGAATATGATAAATGCGTAGCTATCTCAACGGACGCCTCTATCAAAAAGATGATGCTTCCTGGGGCCATCACTATTATTTCACCTGTGTTAGTTGGGTTCCTTATTGGTCCAGAGGCATTGGGTGGATTTCTTGCAGGCGCCACCGTGAGTGGCGTTCTCATGGGTATCTTCCAGAATAATGCAGGAGGTGCATGGGATAATGCAAAGAAAAGCTTTGAAAAAGGGGTCAATATCAATGGCGAAATGTTCTACAAGAAGAGTGAGCCACACAAAGCATCCGTTACAGGAGACACTGTTGGTGATCCGTTTAAAGATACATCAGGACCATCGATGAACATCCTCATCAAGTTGATGTCCATCGTTTCATTGGTTATCGCCCCATCATTAGCTCAGATTCATGGTACGACAAGTGATGGACAAAACCTTGGCAGTTCAACCCAAATGGAATCAACCACCCCAAAGGCTCCAGCTGCCATGGGTGAGAATGCGGAATACAGTGCATTCCTTGCCGCATTGCAGGCAGATGGTTTATTCACTGGTGACAGTAAAAAAATATCTGTAGTCAACGACAGGATTGTCATTGATGGTAAAACACTTGATCAAGCTGTTTCTGCCAAGTATACCCCACTGTTGGGTGGTGTGACGAATATTGAAATGGAATTTGAATAGCAAGGAGCAAGGAGCGAGGAGCGAGGAGCAAGGAGCAAGGAGCGAGGAGCGAGGAGCAAGGAGCGAGGAGCGAGGAGAAGTAAACAGTCATCAGTCAACTGATGGAGAGATCCATGAGTGACTGGTAGCTTATGGCTTATGGCTGATAGCTTATGGCTGATAGTTCATTTCTGATAGCTGACAGCTGATTTCACTTTACCGCCTCAATGATAGTTGAGATAGCGGATTGTGTGGAGATGAAGTCATCTATTTTGCCATAATTACTGTTTGCTGCATACACTATTGTCGTGCTGTCATCAGGAAAATAGATCATATTG
>JBBRDL010000191.1:0-5395 GCA_038203965.1 Chitinophagales bacterium
ATGGTTGTTGCCAGATAACATTTGCAGATGTTCAATTGTATGGATTCATACTATTTATTTAGGAAGATTGTATCCAACAAACCGGCGTGGTGCCTGTCATCCATCAGTTGCCAGAACATAATGCCCCCCAACTGTTTGTCAACAGCATAGCGGGTTTTCAATGCCATTGATCTCCCGTCATCATAGGTGGCGAGTATTCTTCTTTTGGTATTTACTGCGTAAGGGGCCTGGGCTACTGTATCCCATCTTGTCTCAAATCCTTGTTGAATCCCAATAGAATCAACCATAAATTTAGAAGAGAAGCCATACATAAAGTGACAAACCAGAAATAGCAGGATACTCCCAATCCAGATCAATACCGTCCGTTTTAAAAAAGGTAGAAAGTTCTTTTACGGATGATGCAAATTCTTCAATGTAACCTGGTGGGTCACCAGGGCAACTGCCTTAAAAAACAAAAAACATGGTATTACGTTGGCGGTCCTTTCTTAAGTGATCTAAAGGCAACACTAAAGTCAACTACTTAAAGTGCTTTTTCATTGCCTGATCGGAGACCACCAACGTAAAATCCATGTCGTGCAAGATGTTCATATATCTTCTTTATCACCTCTACAGTGTATCGAGCCGATCCTGCTTGGGCTTTCGTAATACCGCCAGACAATCCTGCATTTTACAATGGTACATATGACTAGCTGACAGATGAACTTATTTCATTTTCCGTCATAGCGCAAAATCGGCTCACATACTGCTTACTTCAGTTTTTATACCTCCGCAGCTTCCATGTTGACTGTAGTTTCAGCTACCTCTGAAAGTTTTTCATCAGCTGCTTTTTCCTCTGCCAGCGTTTCTTCTAAGAGTGCGGCTGCATCATCCTCCCCTAATCTTTTTGCAAACGCGGTAAGTGTTCCATAGGAAGCGATTTCATAATGCTCCACTTTTTGTCCCGCGGCAATAATACCGGCATCGCGTACCGGACCAATTTCCGTTTCTTCCATGATGCCTTCAGCTTCTTTGATCAAGCCTTCCATAGCATCACACTTTTCAGCTGCTGCTTTTTCACCGATCAGCGAAAACACTTCTTCGAGGCGGGTTACTTGCGTCTTGGTGACCTCCAAATGATCAGTAAGCGCTTCTACCAAATCCTCGTCTGTCGCATTCTTGATCATTTTAGGGATAGCTTTTGTCAATGCCTTTTCAGCCCAGTAGATATCCTTTAGTCCATCCACAAATAAATCACGCAAGCTCTTCGCTGCGTCAGATTTTGCTTTTACAACATTGGGTTTCGACTCGGTCTTAGCGGTTTTAGCGGTTGATTTAACAGGTGTACTTTTCATTTATGGTTATTTTAAATAGTTAAACAATAATTATATTTTTTTTACATTTCTGCTGACACGCTATAGCATGCTCCAGATGTTTCTTTAATACCTGAAGCGATTACTGCCGCCCATGCTTTCACATCCGTATCATTGACCTCTGCTGAACCTTTTTCAAACAATGCAATTGCATCTTTATGCGTATCGACCATCATTCCACAATAGGCTTTGTCAAATACACTATCCATTTTACACATACAGTTTTTTAAGTGCATCCTGGGCCTTGTTAGTAGGCGATAACGGCAGTGTTACCAATTTCTGATTGGCCAGATTCCTAAGTTCAGCTAAATTTTTAGTATGATCTATTTCCATCAATTTGCCTAAATCAGTTACATCCGCCAACTTACCTCTCTGTTGTGCTAAACGCCCCAACTCTATTTCAAGCACAAGATATTCAGTCGCATGGACAAGAAAACGGACATGATATTCTTCTTTGGTATTATCAAACGTTTCATCATTTTGCTTCATTGACTCCTCTTTAGGGTCGCTACGCTTCTGGGTAAGGTCACATGAAACGATGATCAAATAGTTGCTGATCATCAATGTCGATAACAAGAATGAAGTTTGATTATAACTCCTGTCACATTCTATGCACTTTCGTGATAAAGCCTGAATAATTAGTATTGCAAAAGTATTTCCGATGGACTAAGGAGTATTACACAATACCAATTAATCATTACATAATTTCCATGCCTAGTAGTATTTACATAAAATTACCTTGAAAATGAAAAAAGCGTCTGCATGTTATCCTTTCGTCCAAGCATCATATCACGAATCATTTCGGCAGCAATAACACTAAAGGTGATACCATTACCTCCGAAACCCAAAGCATAATAGGTGTGGGGCGTTTGGGGATAAACACCTATAAATGGGAGACTGTCAGCGGTAGTGCCAAAAGTGCCTGTCCAGCTAAATTCAGGAACAAACTCTATGTCCGGGAATAGTTTTTCAAAATCTCTCTTGAGCAATGTGGTTTTTCTCCCGATGAGTTTATCTCTCCTTGCAGGCGAAGAAAAATTCTCATCTCTGCCACCCAATACTATTCTATGATCTCGTGTCATGCGCATATATAAATATGGATCTGCCGTATTCCACAGGACAGCCTCCTTTTTCCAGGGAATAGTAGTGCCTGATAAATGTTCTGAAGCGATAGCGTATGTTGAAGCGAGCTTTACGATCTTCTGGTCAATAAATTCGGTGACTTCATACCCGGTTGCATTAACGATTTTACCTGCTGAAATAGTAAATCCACTTTCGGTTTTAAGTACCACTCCATTCCTCCGATAGATGATTTTCGAAATTCTCGTGCGATCAAAAACCTGCAAACCCTTCTTCTGGCTATATTGAAGCAGAGCATGAGTCAGCAAATATCCATCTGTGACGGCACCCTGTGCCGATAGGATAGCTGATGGCGCTTTGAATCCAAATTGCTTTTCAATATCTTTTTCCGACAACAGTGTGACTTCAAAACCTGCTTTCTTACGATAAGCATACTCAGACTCCAATAACTTCAAATGCTTCTCATCCGCTGCAAAAAACAAACTTTCCTTTCGCTCAAAATGGTTAAACTTCAGTTTAACCGAAATGTTTTCTAAGGTATCAATGGACCTTGAACATAATTTATAGACACGCGTAGCATCACGCTCTCCAATCTGGTCTGAAAGAGCAGAAAGCGATTTGTCCAATTCATACTGGAGTAATGAAGTGCTGGCACAAGTACTACCCAGGCCTATCGTACGTGCATCTACCACTATACAACTGATCCCTGCCCTGATAAGATAATATGCGGTTAACGCACCGGAAATACCTCCACCGATAATCACTACATCTGACTTGATGGATTTCTCCAACTTAGGATATGTGGCAGGAAGCCCATTACTAATCAGTGAATATGGGTAACCAGTTGTAAGATTCATTTTTGGTTTTTAGGCATTCCTTGGTCTTCAAATACTTAAGTACGCATTCTATATGTGGGTTAAATCTTTCGTTGCAGCGTTACAGCACCCTTTCAAGGGCTTCAAGGATATCAGTGATTTCTATCCGAACTTTTGCACTAGTAATCCACAGCAAAATTGGCTGTCCTCAAAGGATTATTAATTACACCATTCTTGATTTAATTTATACAATTCCCACCATGATCATGATCTGAAAACTATTGGCCATAAAGGTGGTATCCGTGGTCTGTTCAACAATGCCAAAAGACAATAAGAGGAGAAGATAGAGAAATGAATGAAGGACCGTTGTTGAAGCATCCCGGGACATGATCTCAAAAAGTCCATTCTAGAAAGGCAGAAAAACAGAAAAGGTGGATCCTAAACCAGGCTCTCCTTCTGCCATAATAAACCCACCGTGATTTTCGGCTATCTTTTTACAAATGGAGAGTCCGATCCCTGTGCCCTCATATTCTTCATCATGATGTAACCGCTGAAACAATGTAAAAATAGTTTTAGCGTATTGAGGTTCAAAGCCAATGCCATTATCGAATAGAACTATTTTGCAAAATCTCTTTTTAGATTCTGGTTGTGAGGGGAAAAGATCTGTCCCTTCTACCCTATCACATTCAATGTGAATGATGGGTGGCACATTTTTTTTGCTGTATTTTATGGAATTGCTGATTAGGTTGGTAAACAACTGTTGCATTTGAAAAGGAATGACATGTAAAGTCGCAAGTTCAACAGATGTGATGGTCGCATTGGATTGATCAATAAGATGGGCGAGGTCTTGTTTTGTGTTTTCAAGCAAAGTATTCAAATCTGTTTCTTCAACTTTCTTATCTGTTCTATTGGTACGTGAAAACACGAGTAACGCATCGATAAGGTCCCGCATACGGGTAACAGCTATTTTTATTTTGGCAAAATATTCCTTCCCCTTCGCTGACATACCAGCGGTCTCCTTATCAGTAAAGCGCGAAATATAGGTCTGTACAATGCGTAATGGTTCCTGAAGATCATGACTGGCTGCATGGTTGAATGAGGCAAGTTCTTTATTACTTTGTTCAAGCTCAACGTTTCTTTCCTCCAAATCAATCATAGTCAAATGCTGCTCTGTTACATCGGTATTGATGCCGATCAGTAGTTTCTGGCCACCCGCATCTGTGATTACTTTGCTTAAGGATTTGAAATAACGCATTTCCCCATTTTTGCGAATGACTCTGAAAAAAGCGGCAGGATATGTATCGTCCATCAACACCTGCTTTTCACCTTGGGTGACAATATGATGGTCCTTCGGATGGACAAATGCAAGAAAATTTTCAACCGTAGGCTCAAAGGATTGGGGTTCAACACCCAACAAACGATATTGATTGTCAGAATACGTTAGCTTGCCTGTATTCAAATTCCATTTCCAGCTACTAAATGCACCAATCTTCTCAGCATGTACCATTGCCTCTGTCATGATACTCAATCGTGCATTTGTCTGCTTTAGTACATACAAGTCTTTATTGATCTTAAGGAATGAAAAAATAAAAACCAATAATGCAAAAAGCAATAACAGTAATGTGAACAGGGGTGTAAACGAAATTTTACGTTCATATTTTGCCTGCCTCTCTTCCAAATACTTGTGCTCCAATGTAATCATTTCATTGACATGAAAGCGGATATCATCCATGATGCCTTTTCCGATGAGTATACTGGTATTGAGCAAATCCTGGTGGAGCGGCTGTTCAACACTGATTTTTAGTGAAACCTCTACATATGTATATCTGGTGTTGATCAACTGAAACAGCGTATCCAAATTAATCTGTTGTTGTTGATTATCCTCCGTCAGTTTTTTCAACTTGATGAAGGAGTTGTTTACATTTTGCCTTGCATCATAATACATTCGAAGAAACAGGGTATCCCGTGTAATAATAAATCCCCGTTGTGCTGCTTCCGCATCCTTCAGACAAGAAAACACCTGCTCTAACTGAACATTCGTTTTTAGTGTATGCATCACCCACTCCGTAGACTCCGCAAGCGAGCGTGTATGCTTATAGGTTAAGCCTGAAATGAAAATGAGAACGAAAAGAGAGATCGTAAATATACCCT
>JBBRDL010000192.1:0-5343 GCA_038203965.1 Chitinophagales bacterium
CAATGGTGACAGCAAGGATAGCATACCAAGCGATTTTGTTCCAGGCAAAAGAAATATTTAAATCATGCCAGGAAGGCCGATCTATAAGGGGAGTACAGAAAATGATAAAAAGTGGAATAACCACAAAAATCAACCCTTTTATTGTTCTGCGTCTCGTGATTCTGTTGACATAAGGTGGATTGGCATCGTACATGATCTGGTATCGCACCGGCAGACGTAGGGAGGAAGCAATGGTGTACCACAAAATAAAACCAACAGAAGCTGTGGTCAATGTGAGGACTAAAAGGGCATCTTTCATGCAAAGTTGGTTAAGGAGTTAAAACAAATCTTGCTTCAACGTTGCCTACACATTGGTAGACAGAGAGCAATGGTAAAAGAAGAAGGATGAGGCTATTAGTAAATTTGTTGCGTCTGAAATCTTGTGAGCTATGACAGGACGAGCCTTGAAGGCTATTTCAGCGAAAGAGCTTGCGTATGAAGGTTGCATGGAAACAATGATTTAGCGGGCAATAAAAAGTTTGTTCCTGATCCATCAGAAATACCCTTGTGGGACATCATGCAATGACTAAATATACATTTTATTTATAGATGGACACGGCTTTATTTCATTTCAGGCATCCATGTATCTTTAACACTTCAAAAATTTCGAAAGGGGCTTTTTTAAACCCTTTCTTTACACCAATCAATCATCACTTATGGCCAGGCCTACTTTATACCTCCTTGACGCATATGCCCTCATTTTCCGTGCCTACTATGCCTTCCTTCGTATTCCACGAATCAATAGTAAAGGCCTGAATACCAGCGCCATGTTTGGTTTTGTCAATGCCCTCGAGGAAGTGCTCAACAACCGCAAACCATCGCACATCGCCGTCTGCTTTGATCACAAATCGCCTAATGTACGGGTCCAGGAATTTCCTTACTATAAAGCCAACAGACAGGAAACCCCGGAGGATATTAAAATTTCTGAACCCTATATCCGCAGCATCATTGAGGCTTATGGCATTCCCATCCTTGAAGCCCCGGGCTATGAGGCAGATGATGTCATCGGCACTCTGGCCAAAAGAGCCGAGAAGGAAGGATATGATGTATATATGGTGACACCTGACAAAGATTTTGGCCAGTTGGTTTCCGAGCACATCTTTATGTACAAGCCGGCCAAACAAGGCAATGGCCCAGAAATATGGGGACCAAAAGAAGTATGCGAAAATTATAACATCCATCGTCCCGAACAAGTCATCGATATCCTCGGCCTCATGGGCGATGCAGTCGATAATATCCCGGGCGTAAAAGGTATAGGCGAAAAGGGAGCTTCCAAACTCATCCACGAATGGGATAGCATTGAAAATATCTATGCCAATCTGGATAAATTTAAAGGCAGCACACTTGAAAAACTAGAAGCCAGCAGACAAGCTGCTATCGATTCTAAAAAACTGGCTACGATCATTCTCGATGCCCCGGTCGACTTCGATCCTGATAAATTGATACTGGATCCGGTAGATGCAGAAAAGTTAGGTTCCATCTTTACCGAACTTGAATTTAAAACTTTAGGGAAAAGAATCCTGGGTGAAAAATTTGAGGTCAATGCACCGTTATCTTCTGCACCAAGAGTAAATACGGGTGCCGTGCAAGGAAATCTTTTTGAACAACCAGGTGAAGAATCAGATGAAAGCTATGCCCCTGTTGCAGGAAAGAATATTCATAATACGCCGCACACCTATTATTCAGTTAGCACTGAAGCAGAACGTGATGCCCTGATCAAAAAATTACTTGCCGCAAAGGAGTTTGCTTTCGATACCGAAACGACTGGATTAGAAGTAGAAATGGAAATCGTTGGAATGTCATTTTCCATCACACCGGGAGAAGCATACTATGTGCCATGTCCTCAGGAATTTGAAAAGGCGAGGGAAGTCGTGCAGTCTTTTGAAAAAGTATTCACTAATCCGAATGCACTGAAGATCGGACACAATATCAAGTTTGACATGAAGGTGTTGCGCTTGTACGATGTCATCGTCGCTGATCCGATCTATGATACGATGGTGGCCCATTTTATTGCTGACACGCATGTACGTCACAAGATGGATGTCATGGCAGAAGCATATCTAGGTTACTCGCCTGTGTCTATTGAGGAGTTGATCGGAAAGAAAGGAAAGAATCAACTTTCGATGCAGGACATCAGTCTCGAAAAAATCACAGAATATGCCGCTGAAGATGCTGATGTGACACTACAACTAAAAAGTGTCACAGATGGACAAATAGCATCCATACATGCAGAGGATCTGATCTATAAAATGGAATTCCCTCTGATACATGCACTCACCGCGATGGAGTTTGAAGGTATTGGGCTCGATGTTCCGTTTCTGAATGAATACTCCAAGACACTGGCGGTAGAGTTGTATGACATGAGAGACAAGATTTATAAAATCAGTGGCGTGGAGTTCAATATTGATTCGCCAAAACAAATGGGAGATATCCTGTTTGACCATCTGAAGATTCCATATGAAGGCGCTAAGACCAAAACAGGACAGTACGGTACGAGTGAAGACATCCTGGCACCATTGCAGGAAAAATATGAGATCATCGATCACATCCTCAATTACCGTGAGCTGACAAAACTCAAATCAACGTATATCGATGCGTTACCTTCGCTGATCAATCCGAAGACCGGACGGGTGCATACGACATTCGGGCAGACAATAGCCGCAACTGGTCGTCTGGCATCCAACAATCCCAATCTCCAGAATATTCCTATCCGCACAGATCGTGGAAGGGAAATCCGTAAAGCCTTTATTCCAAGAAATAGTGACTTTCTGATCATGTCTGCAGATTATTCGCAGATCGAATTGAGGATCATAGCAGCCATCACACAGGATGAGGGCATGATGGAGGCGTTTAATAGGGGAGAAGATATCCATGCTTCCACGGCTTCTAAAGTATTTGGTGTTCCGCTCGAAGATGTCACAAAAGAAATGCGACGTCGTGCTAAGGCCGTCAATTTCGGACTGGCGTATGGTCAGTCTGCTTTTGGTCTTTCACAGACACTAGGCATTTCCAGAACCGAGTCCAAAGATATCATTGACAATTATTTTGAAAAATTTCCTGGCATTAAAAATTACATGACCGAAACGGTCGCCTTCGCACGCGATCATGGATACATCGAAACGATCATGAAACGCCGTCGCTACCTGCGGGATATCAATTCGAAAAATCAAACCGTCCGTGCGCAGGCAGAACGAAATGCTATCAATTCACCGATCCAGGGTTCTGCTGCCGATATGATCAAGCTCGCTATGATCCATATATACGACGAGATGGAGCAACGGAAACTTAAATCAAAAATGTTGCTTCAGGTACATGACGAATTGGTCTTCGACGTCCATAAATCAGAACAAGACGAGCTCCGCGCATTGGTCGAAGACAAGATGAAACATGCGCTGCCTGATCTTCCAGTACCTGTTGAAGTAGGTATGGGCGTTGGGGAAAACTGGCTGGAAGCGCATTAAAGTGATGTTTCGATTTCGCTCAGCAACCGGGACTGAAGAATCAAAAATTTGTGTTGAACTCATCAGACATCAAATATAAATTTAGCTTGTTCAAAATCATCAGATGTAAAAGTAAAAACATAGCTGGTTCAAGTCTTCAGACTTGAATGCAATATTTTTCGCGTCTCCTGACGCGAGCTATATTATCTCACATCTCACATCTCACATCTCACATCTCACAACTCACATCTCACAACTCACATCTCACAACTCACATCTCACATCTCACATCTCACAACTCACAACTCACAACTCACATCATGCGACATATTTCTGCACAGCAGAAATAAATGCATGCATCTCCTCCATCGTCCCGATACTCACCCTGGTCCATCCCGGAATATGATCGTATTTACGAATGAGGATATCTTCCTTTTCCATAGCTTCGACCGGATCCATTGAGAATTTAGCATTGCGGAACATCACAAAATTGGCGGCAGATGGAAGATATTCCACACCCCATGTATCAAAAGCGTTACAGACCAATTCACGGCCTTCAATAATTTTCGTGCGGGCGAAAGCTTCAAATTCCGGATCCTTGAGGCAAGCAATGGCAGCGTTTGCTGAGGCTGAAGATATAGTCATGCCTCTCCCAATATGAAAATTGGAAAGGAGTTCAATTGTGACAGGGTTAGCAACTGCATAGCCTATGCGCAAGCCTGCAAGGCCATGAACTTTTGAAAAAGTGCGACCTACAATGATATTCGGATTGTTATCAACAAGCCCTGCCATACTGCTCTCAAGGCCGTTAGGGCTAAGTTCAATATAGGCCTCATCTACATAGACAGGATATTTCCTGGCTTGTGTTTCGCAAAAAGAACGCAATTCAGCAGTAGGTATTTCGATACCCGTTGGGTTGTTGGGGTTACAGATAAAGATCAGTTTAGTGTTCGTCCCGGTTGCCTTGTCAAGTCCATTAAGATCGTATTGGAAGGTCGAAGTCAGTGGGGTGCGTGCCCACTTGCAGCCCAAGCGCTCAGCATACAACAACATGAAATCAAAAGTAGGATTGCACGCTACCAGTTCCCCACCTTGTAACCCATATACAAGGCCTACAAGTCCAAGCAACTCTGTTGACCCAGCGGTAAGCAGTATATGATCCGGAGTTAAATTTTCGCGTCGTGCTATTTCCTCCCGCAAGGAGGCCATGAAGTGCCTGGGATACCGGTTGGCTTCGTTGAGGCTGTCCATGACGGCTTCGCGTGCTGCCTGGCTTGGTCCGTAGGCATTCTCATTGGAGTTGAGCCGGATGATCTGCGCTGGAAATGGCGAACCTGCTCTTGATGAATAGCTATCTGGTTGATACCATCGGCTTACAGGTAGTATAGCTGCGGCCATTGCACTGCGCTGGAGCCAGGATCTGCGGGAGAGGTTTGTGGTCATTGTTGAGTTGATGAGTTTATATGTTTATGAAGTTGATGTAATCTGTCAGCTACTGCCGTTGGATGGAGTTTTCTCCGCCAACCTGTTGAAATGGTTGATAGGTTTATGGGTTGATAGGTTTATATGCTTTGGAGAGTAGGAGGTTAATGTCAATTGGTAAATGGTAATTGTTAATAACTGATAACTGATAACTCATAGCTGATAGCTCAATTTTATTAGCGCAAATTAGTAAAAATTAGCGGCTGAAATTAAGAACACAGAGCAACTTGTCCCTGACAGACAATGATTACTTTTGAAGGAAATATCAGAGGCATGAATTTTCCAAAATCAATATCAGTCGAAGAAATAGCAGGATGGATCGGAGCCAGTGTTTCAGGTAATAAAACACTGCAAATCAGCGGGATCAATGAAATACACAAAG
>JBBRDL010000193.1:0-5327 GCA_038203965.1 Chitinophagales bacterium
GAAGCGAGTACAGTCAACGCAGCATTTTCAAGACCGAGTGTACTGAGTGGTGCCTCATAGGATTTGACGGTCACCGTTCCGGTTTCATCTCTGACTTCAAGTCTGTAATCAAGGGTGAGTAATTCAAGATAGCCTGCGAAATCGGAATAAGAAGCATTGTCAACGATCGTTGCACCACCTGTGACAAGTGTCTCCACTACATCCACAGTAGGTGCATCAGTTGATCCATGATATACCAGTACATCTGTGTTTCCTGTCAGATCGGCTGCTTCTCTTGCTCCGGCAAATACCTCAAGGTTGAAAGGTTGAACTGGGTTATATCCGCCCACATTTACTATACCCGAAGCGACAATGATATACGTCTCACCATCGGCTAAATTGTAATCAAAGGTAGCAATGACGTCAGCGGATGATGTACTGTTGGATGGAGCGATACCAACGGTAATGTCAACGCCCGCTGGAGCGTCGATAAATGGGGTAGCGGTCCTGAATTCAAAATCATCGATCAGGAGGAGGTCATTGAGGTACACATCCACTGCTGATGCGATAGCATCAGGTGAATTGTGAATCACCTGTACTCTCGCTGTCTGAGCCACTATACTACATACCGGCATGGAGAGGAGGGCACTAAATAATAGCTTGTTGAAGTACTGCATAATGTTAGATTTTAGTTTAGCGAATCTGGATATTAAAGAGGTAATAACTAAATAATTGTTTAACTGTTCACAATAATGGTTAAACAAAACCTACTATTTTTGTCACCCCCGCGGCACATAGGGGTTAAGTGGCTGAAATTCAAAGAGATAAAACTTGAAAAAAATCAGGAATACAGCTTGGATTGTACCCCAAAATCAGTGGAAATTTCTGTTCTGAAGAGTAAAGTGATTGATGATTTATAGGAGAAGAATATTCGTGGCCACGGTGTAGCATGGCTGATAGCATGTATCAAAGTGCCTTCAGAAACGCCTCCGGAGAAAGGATGTATTTTACACCACGGAGGTTAGGTTTTGATTTAAGCGAATGGATTTTTCGTCCCGACACCCAGAGTTCATCTTTTCCTTTGCGCAGGATGGTATTAGCTATCGTTTTAAGATAATCCGTGATCTTATCATCCTGTGGATAGATTGTAAAGGAGGTGACAAAAGTGATGGATGGAAAAACAGATTGCAGATCGGATAACGATTCTACTGGCACACTCTGTCCCAGGTAGATCGTCCGGTAGCCATGGAGGAATAATTCATATTGGGAGTATAACAAGCCTAATTCATGTACTTCATTGACCGGGAGGAACAGGACAAAGACCTTCTTGTCTTGCCGGTCTAATGTATTATGCAATTGGTCGGTCTGTGAAAGCAATTTTTGACGAAGCAGGTTGGATAAAAAATGTTCGTGTGCTATGGTGACGACTCCGGTCTGCCAGAGCACGCCGATGTCATTCAAAATGGGAAGGAAGACAGTTCGAAATACTTCCCTGAATGATTTTTGAGAAAGTAACTGCTGCGTAGTCTGATCAAATAAATTCTGATCATAACTGAGCATAGCCATTTTGAGACTTTGTGCGGCAAGATCACCTGTTTGATCCGATATCATTTTTTTTCGAACCGACTCCTCCAATTCAGCATCACTATAAGCGGCGATCTTTGAAATCTTGAAATGGTGGTGGTAGAGGACCGCGATATTCAGCAGTTTCTGCAATTCCTTATGCGAATAATACCGTACATTGTTTCCTGCCCGGACAGGATGAAGCAGGTCATATCGTTTTTCCCAGATACGAATAGTATGGGCCTGGATCCCCGAGAGATGTTCAAGGTCCTGGATGGTATAACGATCTTTAAAAGGTTGATTTGTCTGGGACATCCCTCCGGATTTTACTATGCGAAGGTAATGGGATTGGTTTAATAAGCTGGTGGAATGCTATTTTTTAATGATATAGATCATTTTCTACCCTGATGATCATGTTTCAATAATGAGGTAATTTTGCCGCCACCTTGATGAAATACAAGGCATAGGCTTAAAATCTGAATAATGAACTCTACATCAAAACATAAAACAGCCGATGAAGCTGTAAAGATTGTAAAATCCGGTGACAGGGTTTATCTGCATGGTAGTGCTGCCACACCCCACACACTGATCAGGGCCTTAGGGCAACGGAAGGATGAACTTAAAGATGTGGAAATCATTTCTATTTCTACGCTTGGGGATATGTGTCTTGCAGATCCTGAATGTGCGGAAGCCTTTCACTTCAATTCCGTTTTTGTTTCCCAGAATATTCGTCAGGCTGTCAACCATGGCATGGGTAATTACATTCCGGTTTTCCTGAGTGAGATCCCGGGATTATTTAATAAGAATATCCTGCCGATCGATGTGGCGATGATCAACATCAGCCCTCCGGACAAACATGGGTTTTGTTCGCTTGGTGTTTCAGTGGACGTCGCTGTTGCTGCAGTCAAAAATGCAAAGTATGTGATTGCCCAGGTCAATTCACGTATGCCCAGAACTCACGGAGATGGATTGTTGCATGTCAATGATATTCATGCCCTGGTGGAAGTGGCTGATGAATTGCCAGAAGTGGATTACCGTAAGAATATAACGCACATAGAAGAGGCCATAGGAAAACATTGTGCTGCCCTCATCGAAGATGGTGCCACATTACAACTCGGTATAGGGACTATTCCGGATGCCGTCCTGGCCCAACTTACCAATCACAAAGATCTCGGTGTGCACACGGAGATGTTTTCTGATGGTGTCATTGATTTGCTGAAGAAAGGGGTCATCACAAATAAGTTTAAGAAAAAGCACAAACGTAAAGTGATAACTTCCTTTGCCACCGGCACGCGAGAGCTATATGATTTTATCGATGATAATCCTGAATTTGCATTTCTCGAATCTGATTATGTCAATGACGCTTATATCATCGGCAAAAATCCAAAAGTTGCTGCCATCAACAGTGCTATTGAGATAGATGTCACAGGACAAGTTTGTGCCGATTCTATTGGCACATATCAGTTTTCAGGTGTTGGAGGTCAGATGGATTTTATCAAAGGAGCATCTCTCTCTGAGGGGGGTAAACCAATTATAGCGATGGCATCCCTTACATCGCGAGGCGAATCTAAAATTGTACCTTTTCTTAAACAGGGAGCCGGAGTAGTCACGACAAGGGCGCATGTGCATTACGTGGTAACGGAGTATGGATACGCCTATCTCTACGGCAAAAACCTTCAGCAGCGTGCATATGCCTTGATGAATATTGCTCATCCGGATCAACGTGAGTTGCTTGAAAGGGAAATCAGGGATAGGTTTGGCAAAACGATATTCTAAATGATTCAACAAATCGATTTCGAATCTATTTTTTTTATATTTCAAGACGACCAATGCGATGGATTAATTGAAACGACTAAACTTCTTGCCCCTTTGTTGTCAGGAAGAGCAATTAATGACTACTTTAGCCAAAACAATCTAAAGAAGTTTTAGGTCTATCCTCCTAACCTCCTCATCCCTAAGCCAGACTCATAGATATGAAAATCAACCTGATCAAATGGAGGCTCATGGTCACCATCATCCCCGTCATGGTGATTGTTGTGCTCATGAAAATCATACTGGTGAAAGGTTTTCATTTTCCAGGCTTAGTTGATTTTGCGGAAATCGGCTTGGTGATTACCGGCGGTATTTTCCTCATCGGCTTTATGCTGGCTGGGACGCTTGCCGATTATAAGGAAAGTGAAAAAATACCCTCTGATATCGCCTGTACCATCGAAAGTATGGAAGATACAGTTGTGCTCGCCCACGGGTTTAAAGGTGATTTTGATCTTGCTGTCCAGAAAAGACAACTCTTTGACGTTACTGAATCGATCATTCAGTATTTTGCACATAAGGAAGCAGAGGACGCCGTTTTTTCAAAAATTGACGGGCTCACCTCCATAGCGCTTCTTGTGGAACAAACGCGCATGGGTTCTACAACATCATGGATCAAAAGGGAACAAACCAACCTGCGGAAATTATTTGCAAGGACCACCGTGATCAAGCGCACTCATTTTATATCCACCGGTTATGCCTTTCTTGAAGTACTTACGTTGGTGATTGTCGGGCTTCTGTTGATCTCCAGGTTTGAAAACTTTATCATCAGCATTATCCTGATCAGTTTTATCACCCAGATCTTTGTCTATATGGTCCGCCTGATTAAGGATATTGATCATCCGTTTGAATACCCGTTAGATGGTAAAGTCAGAGCAGCGGATATTGATTTGTTTCCTTTGATCGAATATCATCGGCGGGCGGAAGCGAGATTGTAGGCTTTGTCCGGCTTATTATCTAATTTCATGCCCTTAAATATCTGAGCACTGAAATCCTTTACCGCCATATTCCTTTTTACTTGCATGGCTTTACCATTCATGGGCACCTATATCTGGTTTCAGGGACGCATAAAGGTGGCTGGTCAAGTGGCTTCCTTACGCATAAAGAAGGCAATTCCTATTGAGGACCAACTCTTATGGAAGTTTTCCACGAATGACAGCAAGACTAAACTTCGCTGGGAGCATTCTCGCGAGTTTGAATATATGGGGGAGATGTATGACATCATACGATGGGAGAAAAGGGGCGACACCCTCTGGTATTGGTGCTATTGGGACAGAGAAGAGACCAAGCTTAAAAAGAGATTAAATTTCCTTATGGTCAAAATGATGGGACCTGCTCCGCAAAGCAGAAACGAAGGCCGTCAACTAACTGAATTTTTCAGATCACTCTATTTTCCTTTTGAAAAGGTTACTACAGATGTTGTCGTCTTTTCCAAAGAGAAAAAAGAACTTTCTCCATATCTCTTCTCCATGGTGAAGTACGAGATCATACCACCTTCCCCACCTCCGGAATTTTCATGACACAAAGTATGTCATTGATGGCCTGTCTTCCGGATATACTGGGAGCCAGACCGCATCCATTTGTTTCATTCTAATCTATACATAATGAAAAGATATCTCATAGTGTGGTTGCTCACAGGCTTTAGCTCATTTGCTTTTGGACAGATCGCAACCATACTCGATGATGCAACAGGCCAGTCTGTCGAACTGGCTATACTAACCAGTGATAAACACAAAACGGGTGAGTTGACCAATCATGACGGGCAAATCAATATTACCCTTTTTGCAGGCCAACAACGTATTGTGATCAGAAGTCTTGGTTATCATTCCGTGTATACAAGCTATGAAGATCTGACTACCATGAATTTTGTCATCAGGATGAAACGCGAGGATATATCACTTGATCAGATCGTTGTTTCTGCATCCAGATGGAACCAGGCCTCAACAGACATTCCGTCAAAGGTCTCCTCCATTTCT
>JBBRDL010000194.1:0-5276 GCA_038203965.1 Chitinophagales bacterium
GATGCTCGTGTCGCTGGCCGCTGGCTACATACCGGCGATGCGGGCGTCGCGTATCGATCCGATACGCGCGCTCCGCTACGAGTGACCAGGGAACAGGGAACAGGGAGCAGGGAACAGGGAACAGGGAACAGGGAGCAGGGAACAGGGAGCAGGGAGCAAGGAGCAGGGAGCAGCAGGGAGCAGGGAGCAGTGGAAATTTTCAACTATCAGCATGAACTATTAACCCCGGAGTTTTTGGAGCCATGTTGCTGAAAGCAACGAAGTGGAGGAACACAGGGGAGACAGATTTTGTAAAAAAATCTGGACGGGGCAAGGAGCAGAGAGCAAGGAACAGTGAACAGGGAACATCGAAGGAAGAAGGAACAGGTCGAAGCGCAGCGTAGATCCCGCTCGCTGTGCAGCCGAAAAGCGGGAGAACAGTGAACAGGGAACAGGAGACAGGAGACAGGAGACAGGGGTGAGTGGTGAGTTAATTTTTTTTTTAAAATCGCCCGATCACAGACGGAAGACGAAAGACCCCTGGTGCCAGATCGAAGCAAAGCAAAGATCCCGCCCCGTAAGGGCGGCGGGACTCCATACACTGATTGCTTTGATCACAGATCACTGATCACTCTATCACCGAAATCTACAGTCTCACCCCGGTCTTAGGAGATAGTCGGATGATAGGGCAGATCATCTCTTCGAGCGAAATACCTCCATGCTGAAAAGTATTGCGATAGTAGGTGTTGTAATGATTGTAATTGTTGGGATAAAGGAAATATTTGTCTTCCTTGGCGAAAATATAACTAGAACTTAAGTTTGGTCGGGGCAAACCTGCTTCTTCAGGCTTTTTGATTTCTAGTACGTCCTTCACATCATATTGAAGGTTCTTGCCCATTTTGTAGCGAAGATTTGTTGTTGTATTGCGATCACCAACCACTTTGGAGGGTTGCTTGACACGAATGGTGCCATGGTCAGTGCCTATAATCAGCTTGATACCCTGGCCTGCCATTTTCCGCAATGCAGTCCATACATGTGAATTGACAAACCAACTATACGTCAGCGAACGATATGCCTTTTCATCACCAGCAAGTTCTTTAAGGACTTCCATCTCGGTCCTTGCATGCGATAGCATGTCAATGAAATTGTAAACGATGACGATGAGATTATTGTGCATCAGGTCTAGTGCCTTTTCGCCGAGATCCCTTGCCTGCTCCGCATTCGTAATCTTGAGATACTGCCATTTGATTTCTTTGCGCAATTTGCGTTGCAATTGTTTTCCGAGCAATTCCGCTTCATGCATGTTTTTACCACCTTCTTCAAAATCCTCCACCCACATGTCAGGATGATTTTTGGCAATATCAGCGGGCATCATTCCGGAAAAGATGGCATTGCGACTGTATTGTGTTGACGTCGGAAGAATACTATAGAAGAATGCCTCCTCCTCTACTTCATATAATTCCGTAATGATGGGCTCTAACATCTTCCATTGATCCCAACGAAGATTGTCAAGCAAGAGAAACACAACAGGCTGCTTGTCACTGAGGTGTGGCAATATCTTGGCAGACATGAGGTCAGGTGACATCAACGGCGCATCCTCCTTGTTCTTGATCCAGGAGAGATAATTGCGTGTGACAAATTTGGAAAACTCTGAATTCGCTTCGGATTTTTGCATCGATAATATATCGATCATCTCCTCACTGCGTGAAGTATCGATCTTGAGTTCCCAATTGACGATTTTCTTGTAGGCCTGCGCCCAGGAGCTCACATCCAGACCACTGTTTATTTCCATCAGTATATTCCTGAATTCAACCTGGTAATCTGAAGATGTTTTTTCTCTGACAAGTCGTTTGTTGTCCACTATTTTTTTGAGCGTCAGCAGGATTTGATTTGGGTTGACCGGTTTGATGAGATAATCATCGATCTGGGAACCCAATGCCTCTTCCATGATATTCTCTGCTTCATTCTTTGTAATCATGACGATAGGCAGGGATGGTTTGATTGCTTTGAGACGTTGCATGGTCTGCAGGCCGGAGAGGCCAGGCATACTTTCATCCAGGAATACGATATCGACGTCTCCGAGTTTTTCAAATTCATCAATAGCATCATGGCCGTTGGAGACGGTGGTGACATTGTATCCTTTCTTCTCCAGGAAAAATAATTGAGGCTTCAGCAAATCAATTTCGTCGTCTGCCCAGAGTATTTTAATCTTATCCATAAGTCGTAGTACAAAGCTTTAAGGTAATGAGTTCATGTGTAATGAAAGTATCCAACGATACCCGAACGGCTGATATTTTCCCAATCTTTGTTCTATGAACAAAATGAAGCTCATAAATGATCCGGTTTACGGCCTGATCCATATCAGGACCCCACTCATTTTTGACCTGATAGAGCATCCTTTGTTTCAGCGGCTGCGGCGCATCAAGCAGACCGGGCTCACCCACCTTGTCTATCCGGGGTCTCAGCATACCAGATTTCACCATGCCCTTGGGGCAATGCATCTGATGGGGATGGCGGTGGATGAACTGCGGTCAAAACAAACCGAAATCTCCCTGCAGGAGGAAGAAGCCGCATTGATAGCTGTTTTATTGCATGATATTGGCCACAGCCCCTACAGCCATGCGCTTGAGCGTCTGATCATAGATGCTGACCATGAAGCTATTGGAAAAATGATCATGCTCCAGTTTGCCGGAACCCTGGGTTCGCAACTTGACCTGGCTTACGAAATGTTTACCGGCAAATATCAACGCCCTTTTTTCCATCAACTGATCAGTGGGCAATTGGACCTGGATAGACTTGACTATCTCTCGAGAGACAGCTTTTATACCGGTGTGGCTGAAGGTGTGGTAGGACATGACCGTATACTCCGCATGCTGCGAGTGGTGGACAACAAGCTGGTGGTTGAAGAAAAAGGCCTTTACAGCATTGAAAAATTTCTGGTAGCGCGTCGTATCATGTATTGGCAGGTTTATCTCCACAAAACGGCCCTTGCCGCGGAACTGATGGCAAAGGCGATCATACGTCTCCTTCGTGACCAAGATCCTGGTGAGCGAACCGGATACCTGGCTCCGGAACTTGAATTCTTTTTATCCAGGAAAGTTACTCTTCAGGAGTTCAGAGATAATCCGGATGAATTACTGGCTATCTTCTCTGACCTCGATGATATCTCAGTGGATTACAGCATCAAGCGGTTGCAGGATCACTTTTATACACCATTGAGTTTTCTGACCTCGAACCTGTTTCATCGCAAACTGCATAAACTGCGTTGGTCGGACATACCATTTGAGGATGAACTGGTCAATGATATCCATAAAAAATGCCAGGAAAAATATGACTGGTCACCTGAAATTGCAGACAAAATGATTTGGCTGGGCAGCGAGACGAAAGCGGACTATAATCGTGAGGATGATGAAATCAACATCCTGATGAAGTCTGGCGAAATCAGGCCGTTTTCAACTTTCCTGGAGACGCCGGTGCGGATTGCTTTTAATAAAAAATATTACATCTGCCATCCATTAATAGCATAGGGCAGAGAGCATAGGGCATAGGGCCGCAGAGAGCAAAAAGGGCATAGAGGCATATCAAAGCGCAGCGTATCCGCCTCTTTCGCCTCTTTGGCTCTTTTAGAATTCTAAGATTTTGAATCCTCCAAATTTATTTCTCGCGCAACGGCGCAACGCCGCAGTTTCAATTCGCTTTTCCTTTCTGCCCTTCTGCCCTTCCTCCCTTCCTCCTCAACCTATAAACCTATAAACCATAACCCAAACATTTCACATCTTTACGGGACACAAACAAACAGCCTAAACATGGGGATGGATACCAAGACTATATTTGAACTGATCAGCAAGGAAGAGAACCGGCAGCGGAAAGGAATAGAATTAATTGCTTCAGAAAATTTTACTTCCATCGCTGTGCTCGAGGCCATGGGATCTTGCCTGACCAATAAGTATGCGGAGGGCTATCCGGGTAAAAGGTATTATGGGGGGTGCGAAATAGTGGATGAGATAGAGACCATGGCTATCACCGGTCTCAAATCCTTATTTAAAGCAGAGTATGCCAATGTACAGCCCCACTCTGGTGCGCAGGCGAATTCGGCGGTATATCTGGCTGTCTTAAAACCGGGAGATACGATTCTTGGTTTTAATCTGGCGCATGGAGGACACCTCACGCATGGATCACCAGTCAATTATAGTGGCCTGACATTTAATGCGACACATTACAATGTTAATCAGGAGACCGGACTGGTAGATATGGATGAAGTGTATACCCAAGCTATCAAACACAGACCCAAACTGATCATCTGTGGTGCTTCGGCTTACTCGAGAGAGTGGGATTATAAGCGGTTCAGAGCGATTGCTGATGAAGTGGGAGCTTTGCTCATGGCTGATATAGCTCACCCTGCAGGTCTTATTGCAACAGGACTTTTGGCGGATCCATTACAACATTGTCACATCGTCACATCCACAACACATAAAACACTTCGTGGACCGAGAGGTGGTATCATCATGATGGGCAGAGATTTTGATAATCCTTGGGGCCGAATGACTAAAAAAGGAGAGCCTATTCAAATGTCTACCATTCTCAACAGTGGTGTATTCCCGGGTATGCAAGGTGGTCCGTTGGAGCATGTCATTGCCGCCAAAGCAGTGTCTTTTATTGAAGCCTCGACGCCTGAATTTATCTTGTATTCCAAACAAGTTATTGTCAACGCTCAAGCCATGGCAAGTGCCTTTGTGGAAAGAGGCTACCAGATCATCTCCGGTGGCACGGACAACCACCTGATGTTGATCGATCTTTCCAACAAAGGACTCACAGGAAAAGAAGCAGAAGAAGCGCTGATAAAAGGTGACATCACCGTCAACAAAAACATGGTTCCGTTTGACAAAAACAGTCCGTTTGTGACTTCCGGTATTCGGGTGGGTACGGCAGCTATCACTACGAGAGGTATGAATCAGGATGACTGTGTTCAGATCGTGGATTGGATGGATCGTGCGTTGATCAATCGCAAGGACGACTCCGCTTTACAAACTATCCATCATGAAGTAAATGAATTTGCATCTTCGTTTAGGTTGTATCCGGACGAGTGAGCAAGGAGCAAGGAGCAAGGAGCAAGGAGCAGGGAGCAAGGAGCAAGGAGCAGGGAGCAAGGAGCAAGGAGGAGGGAGCTGGGAGGAGGGAGCAGTGGAAATTTTCAACTAGCAGCGTGAACTATTAACCCCGGGGTTTTCGGAGCCATGTTGCTGAAAGCAACGAAGTGGAGGAACACAGGGGAGACAGATTTTGTAAAAAAATCTGGA
>JBBRDL010000195.1:0-5268 GCA_038203965.1 Chitinophagales bacterium
AAAGCCCCTGTTATCGCAGGGCCAGATACAGAACATCATTGATAAGTGCTGAATCAACGCATATCACCAAGTCATGTTTTTTACTGGCCTTAGTTAGGTTTTTAATGCCACACAGGCTTTCATGTTTAGTGCAAGAGTTTAGTTTATGCGTTCTCATGTCTAGTGAGTAAGCCACTTAGGCAAGTTTGGTTTAGTTTTTCTTTTAGGCCAGTAAAAAGAATCTTTGATCTGGCTCGGCGATAACTTGTTTATACCCGCTACGTTACTTCCGAATATCTCCTCCCTGGGATGTATTGCGAAGCTCTGTAGCGGGTATTGTTCCGTCCAGTATATCTTCAATCGGCCTCCTGATCCGACCCATAGCCGACTCGCTGACATGGTTGGAGATCTTCGTCCTCTTCGGATTACTGTGCCCTAAGATAGCCTGAAAATATTGATTATCCGTACCAGATGCCAGAGGTCAGATGCCAGATACCCGCGTGTGGCATGCCAGAGCCTTGTCCAATTCGACAGAATCAAAAATGAAACAACCGTCTACAAACCACGAACTGTTACCTTCTAACTGCTAACTTCTATCTGCTAACTAATTACCTTTGCCACTATGAGTACAAATGACAAACAAGGCTTCGGCACCCGCGCCGTGCATGCAGGCGTGACACCTGATCCCACCACCGGCGCTATCATGACGCCCATATTCCAGACATCTACCTACGTGCAGACAGCACCGGGACAGCATAAAGGATATGAATACGCCCGCACGCAAAACCCGACCCGAGATGCCCTACAGGCAAGCCTGGCTGCATTGGAAGGCGGAAAATATGGTATCTGTTATAGCAGCGGTCTTGCCGCCATGGACGCCGTCATTAAACTTTTGCAATCTGGTGATGAAGTTCTTTGTGGCCATGATCTCTATGGTGGGTCCTATCGGCTTTTAGTGCGCGTATATGGTCCAATGGGAATCAAAAGCAACTACATCGACATGAATGACCTGGAGCTGGTCCGGAAATCGATAAAGCCTGAAACAAAAATGATCTGGCTCGAGACACCGACCAATCCAACTTTACAGATCACCGATATCAAAGCCATCTGTGCTATCGCCAGCGAGCATGGCATTCCGGTGTGCGTGGACAATACATTTGCTTCTCCTTACCTGCAAAATCCATTAGCACTCGGTGCAACAATCGTACACCACTCCATCACCAAATATATCGCAGGTCATAGTGATGTCATCATGGGCGGACTCGTTACCAATGATGACGCATTGGCAGAACGTCTGCAATTTTTACAAAATGCAAGCGGTGCTGTACCAGGACCGCAGGATTGTTTCCTCACCTTACGTGGCATCAAGACACTCCATATCCGCATGGACCGAGCTTGTGAAAATGCAATGAAGCTTGCTCATTTCCTTGATCAACATCCGAAAGTCGGAAAAGTAATGTATCCAGGCTTGAGCCATCATCCACAGCATGTACTCGCCGGAAAGCAGATGAGAAACTATGGAGCTATGATCTCCTTTGATCTCAACGCTGACAATATCGATGCTGCTATGACTGTGCTCAGCGGAACACATTTATTTTCACTGGCAGAATCATTGGGTGGTGTAGAATCACTCATCGGGCATCCGGCTTCAATGACCCATGCTTCTATCCCACGTGAACAAAGACTTGCGTCAGGACTCACAGATTCTCTCATTCGATTAAGTGTAGGCATTGAGTCCTATGAAGATCTGGAGGCGGACTTAGATCAAGCATTGGCTATGATCTAACGGGGACAACGGGGAAAAGGAACATCGGATAACGGGGAAAGGGGAAAAAGTTAAGGGTTAGAGGATGAAGCTTGATCCCACTTGATTCGAGCATTAATAAATTTTTGAAGCATGGAAGAAATCCTCTTGCATTGTTCAATTAAGAATTCGCCAGGTATTTTTTCTATATAGCCTTGTTCTACTGCGATATAAAGTTGGGTTCGCAACTCTCCACAGGATCCTTTTATAATCCGCAAATGCCGGATAAGCTGCTTATTGGAATAAAGTTCAAACCCTTCTGCGATATTGGAAGCAATAGAGACAGCACTTCGTTGAATCTGATCTTTAAGACCAAAATCTTTGCAAAACTTGAAGTTCAAATAAACGCTTTTACATAAATCCATACTCTCCTTCCAAACCACCAGATCCTCAAAATTTTGATGTTGCACTAACATGATATTAAGTAGTGTCTCAGGAAGATCAAAATGTGACCAGGAAATGATTATTTTTTTTAATAAAACGGAAAAACATTCTATCCTAAAATTTTCCTTTGTCCGTTATCCGTTAACCCTTGTCCGTTTGGTGAAGTTCCCCTAACTTTCAATTACAAACTTCACCAAGTTATGCACCAGTCGATCAAACAATGGTCTGCCGGAGACCAGCCCAGGGAAAAACTCATTCGTATGGGTTCCAAATCCCTGTCCGAAGCCGAGCTCATCGCCATCCTCATGCGCGTCGGAACGCGTAATAGATCGGCGCTGGACGTCGCCAAAGAATTATTAACTCAACATGACAACAGTCTGGCAGCGCTGGCAAAACTTTCCATCTATGATTTGATGAAAATCAAGGGTATCGGTGAAGCCAAGGCTGTATCCATTGCTGCAGCTCTCGAGCTCGGACGTAGACGAGTGACGGAAAATGCAATGCAAAAAAGCCAGATCACTTCCAGTCTTGACGCCTATGACCTGCTGCACCCACGCCTGCGCGACCTTACGCAGGAAGCTTTCTGGATTATACTCCTGGACAGACGGTCAAAAGTTATTTCCGTTGAAGAAATACATGTAGGGGGTATGTCGGCGATGGTGGTCGACCCTAAAGTCATTTTCCAGCGAGCCCTGGAGCGAAAAGCCTGCTCGGTCATCCTGTCCCACAACCATCCCTCCGGGGCCACCTCCCCGTCGATCGAAGACATACGTCTGACCGAAAAAATCAAATCAGCAGGCAGTTTTATGGATATTAAAGTCCTGGATCACATCATCATCGGAGAAGGAGCTTATTACAGCTTTGCTGATGAAGGAAAAATGTAATGCAGGCAACAAATACCATAGTTTTAGTATTTACTGTAGGTTAGCGTCATAATTACACCAACACATTGAGTCAGGATACGAAAAAAGATAAACAGAGTCTGGATTGGCCTCTGCTGGTCAGATTGTTTAAACTGGCCATGCCCTATCGCAAATTACTGGTACTGAGTGCTTTACTTGCCATCATCCTGGCTCCCCTCAATACACTTCAACCTTATCTCATCAACGTGATCGTGGATGAATACATCATCATCCCCAGGCCTGAAAGTCTGGCCGGTATGTGCATCCTTTTTGCCGGGGTGCTGATCTTAACCGGCATTCTTCAATACACCTTCATCTATCTGACCAATCTTCTCGGCCATAGTGTGATCAAAGATCTGCGGGTCAGTGTATTTAATAAAATCACCAGTTTACGACTTTCCTATTTTGATAAAACACCGATAGGGAATCTGACCACCCGAACGATCAATGACATCGAAACTATAAAAACAGTTTTTTCAGAAGGGGTTATTACGATCATAGCCGATTTGCTTAGCATCATCGTGGTCATAAGTGTCATGTTTTACACCAGTCCGCGACTGACCCTCATTTGTTTACTGACGATTCCCCTGATCGTCGTGGCTACGTGGGTATTCAAACAAAAAGTAAAAGTCTCCTATCAGAAAGTCCGGACACAAATAGCTCGTCTCAATGCTTTTTTGCAAGAAAGGATCAGTGGGATGTCTGTCGTTCAGATCTTCAATGCCGAAGATCAGGAACGTGAAAAATTTAAAACGATCAATAAGGAATATACAAAGGCCAACCTTGATGCGATACTTTATTATGCCATCTTCTTTCCGGTGGTCGAGATCATAGCAGCGATCGCTCTTGGTATGATGGTATGGTGGGGAGCACAAAATGTGGTGGGGGGATCTGTGTCGATGGGTGCACTTATTGCTTTTCCAGTATATGTCAATATGCTTTTCAGGCCTATGCGTTGGCTTGCGGATAAATTCAACACGCTTCAGATGGCTATGGTCGCCGGCGAAAGGATTTTTAATATCCTGGATAGTGATGAAATAGTGGAAGAATCGAAAAATCCTACGATGTTGGAGGTACCATGGAATGGGGAGGTGGAATTTGACAAGGTTTATTTTGCATATGATGGTGAAAATGATGTCTTAAAAGACGTGTCTTTCAAAATACCTGCTGGCCATACATTAGCGATAGTCGGTAGCACAGGGTCCGGCAAGTCAACGATTATCAATCTGCTCAACCGATTGTATGATATCCGCGCAGGCCACATACGTATAGATGGTTTAGATATTCGCGAATACAAACTTCAAGAACTGAGAGACAGATTAGCTATTGTGCTTCAGGATGTGTTTCTTTTCTCAGGGAGTGTGTGGGATAATATTTCTTTACGCAATCCTGATATTTCGCGTGAACGTATACTCGAAGCGTCAAAAGTTATCGGAGCACATGCGTTTCTTCATGCGCTACCAGGTGGCTATGATTATCATATTGCTGAGCGAGGAGGAAACCTATCCATGGGCCAACGTCAATTGATATCGTTTGTAAGGGCTCTTGTTTACGAACCTGAAATTCTCATCCTGGATGAAGCCACCTCCTCCATCGATACAGAGACCGAGGGAATCATCCAATATGCTATTGAAAAATTAATAGAAAAACGTACCTCCATTATTATTGCGCACCGGCTATCCACCATCAGGCATGCAAATCGTATTTTAGTGCTCGATAAAGGCAGGGTGATAGAATCAGGTACCCACGACGAACTGCTCAAACAAGAGCATGGCAAATACAAAAAGTTGTATGAGATGCAGTTTAGAGTAAGTGCTACCATGTAGGGCAAGGGGCAAGGGGCAAGGGGCAAGGAGCAAGGAGCAAGGGGATCGCCTTCGCAGAAATAGCTTCGGCGACCAAAGGCAGAGTGTTTGGTGCCATGAGCAAAAAACATGGCCGACAGGCCATGAATTGAATTGCCACGGTTTTCAAGCCGTGGCGCTCATGGGTAAGGGGATCGCCTTCGCAGAAATAGCTTCGGCGACCAAAGGCAATGGGCATAGGGCATAGGGCATAGGGCATAGGGCAGCATACGAAATAACTTATTAATACTAACTCGAAACACAAGACACTGCCAACTGAAGACTGCCAACTGAAGACTACTTTCTAAATACTAATTTATATTCATTTTAAATCACTAGAATACATACATGGCAA
>JBBRDL010000196.1:0-5237 GCA_038203965.1 Chitinophagales bacterium
GATGGAAACCCCGAATCATTTGCCTCTACATTGAATGATGCCCATGTCCTTCTAGACTGCCTTCCCGGTTCGCTTGCTCCTTCTATGGCTCGTCTCTGCATTCAGTATGGATTGCATTATGTCAATCTCACTGAATATGTCAAAGAAACCGAGGAAATTGTGGCGATGGCTACTGACGCAGAGACTGGATTTATTCTCCAGACAGGTTTGGCACCAGGATATGTCAACAATCTCGGTGTACATCTGGTAGAAACATTTATGGAACGTTATGGTGTTGAAAAACTGGAGCGTCTTACAATGCGTGTTGGGGCATTGACCCAGTTTACGGAATCACCCCACTATTATGGATTTACCTGGAGTACAATTGGTGTTGCAACGGAATATATTAAAGATTCAGAAGCGGTGCGTAATCATGAGATCGTTCGATTGCCTTCCCTGTCAGAGCCTGAAATGCTTATACTCAACGGGAAAATCTATGAAGCTGACCTGACCAGTGGCGGAGCAGCCGACCTGCCTCATGTACTGAAAGAGCAGATAGCCAATATTGATTACAAAACCATCCGTTATCCTGGCCATTTTGACTGGATAAAATCTTTCCTGAAAAACGAAAAAGATTCTTACGCACAAATCGAAAATCTGGAAGCGTATATGCTTAAACAAGTTCCGCATGTTGAAGATGACGTGATCGTTATTTATGCAGCAGTGAGTGGGTATGACCAGCATGGAAATTTGAGATCCATTCAGAATGCACAACACATCTATCCTTTGATGGTGGGGGGCATCACGATGAGAGCAATACAGACATGTACAGCTGCACCAATGGTCGAATGTGCCAGGTTATTACTTTCTGGTGAGTACAGCGGGATTATCACCCAAAGCCAGATAGATCCTTCAGCAATTCTGGAAGGTACGATCGTCAAGCAGGCATATCAATCCTATCATTCAGAAGTCTGATCCCGAATGCTGTGTTTAATATCCTGAAGTAAAAGCTCATCATTAAAATCCATCCACCCTTTGAAGATCATCGCTAGAAGCAGGGTGATAAATAAACTGGTGACGATTCCTGTCCACACGCTTTCTCTCCAAAAAAAGAGGAGCATCAGCATTATTAGTGCAAGAAGACACATGCCCCCCATTTTTGCAAGGTACAAGTCAAACCATTTCTTTTGTTTCGCCTTTAAATAGTTTTCCAACCGCTCTGCCGCATCCTCATTCAGTGTGCTGAAATGCGATAGCATCAAGTAACGGTGATGGAGGAGATACCATAGGAAACCCAGACCCACCCAAACCAATCCACTGGAAATGGATTTCATCCAATTGAATTTCAATAAAAAAAGTTGGAGGACAATACCGGATAAAATGATCAATCCCAATATAATGCCATAGACAACATAACGCGTTGAAATAATACGGCGAAACCTCAATATGATTTCGATCCTATCCTTCAAGTAAGATTCGATTAAATCTCCTGTGTAGGATACTCCTTGTGAAATTCGTATTTGATGACATCAAAGGAAGTGACGATCCCCTTCAATTCACCATCCTTTACGATAGGAACGGCATGAAACAGGTTTTCAAGGAAAAGCTCTGCTGCAGATCCAACCTTATCCTCAGGTTCGAGGGTGGCTACATGCTTGGTCATGACATCCTTAATAAGGATTTTATCATAATCGTCTTTTGAATCGATCAATTTGAAGATGTCATATGTCGTCAGGATACCCAATAATTTGGTGCCATGAACGATAGGCAAGTGATGTACCCTGTTCTTTCTAAAAATATCCCTCGCCACACTCAGCTTATCATCGGGGCCTGCGGTGATAACTTGGCGTGTCATAATCGAGGACAAAGGTTCATTCATCATAACTGTTTAGGTGTTTATTTCAAGCAAAAGATAATTAAATAACCAATATGGTTCTGTTGCTGGGCAACAAATTATAAAAAACAATTTATTGGTAGGGCGTCAATCAAGCCAAGGACAACAAATTAGTTTAATTTTATATGTTTAAACGTCTGTTTTTGAGATATAATATAAAAAAAATGTTTTTTGGACGAGCCTGATCTCGCCATTGAAATGTGTCCTCAAATCTGCCTTGGCTCCAGGGTTGATACCCTGCGAATGAGTTGGCTAAACTGGTCAGGTTGGGGTCATTAGCGGTTAGATAGGTCCTCCATTTAACATGCCATCTCTCCATTGTACCTTCGTGCGTTCAGAATTATCCTACATGAAGGTCCACTTATTGGAAAAGGCAATTGATCATTTTATCTCTTCGGGCCTTATTGCGGATTCCATTGACTGGTATTATCCCCATGCCATGGTCAATGAATTTAACGCACATTGGTCTTCGCCCGGTTCTGAAGGACTAAGGGATATCTATGATCAATGCCTGCATAGTGAATATTCTCAGCGATGGTGGAAACGAGAAAATTATCGTCCAAAGGAAATAATGTTGACCCTGATCGAAGCCGATCCCGAACTGGCGGCAATAGCCTGGAAGGATTTTGCAAATGAAAATGCGGCATTAGACGGCAGACTTAGCCGGTTTGATTATTACTGCAATGAATTACTCCAGATACATCGCCAGAAAAATTTCAGGTCAGTTGAAACGTACCATCACCAGGATGCATCCATATTGAGTTTATATCTCGCCGGCTTATTTCCTGACAAGTATGCATTATACCCTGGGCTAGACATTTTTCAGGCATTTTGCAAGGCTATAGGAAGTCCCGATATCCCAGTCATCGATGATTTGGTACGTTATAAGAAGATAGCAGTAATTGTCTATACTTATTTGCAACGGAATACCCAATTTCCGTTATTACTAAAGCATCGGCAATCGTCAACAAACAAAGTTGCATTGATTCCTTTTCTGATTAGTTATGAAGTCATCAATTTTGAAGGCGAACGGTATAAAAAAAGTGGTTCATGAATTTTGATGTCGTCATTATCGGAGCAGGAGCAGGTGGTTGTTTTGCAGCCATTCGTATAGCTGAATTAATGCCAGCGACAGAGATATGTATACTTGAAGCTGGACGTAAGCCATTGTCCAAAGTTGAAATCTCAGGGGGAGGAAGATGTAATGTTACACATGCGTGTTTTGAGCCTGAGGATCTGGTGAGCTATTATCCCAGGGGCAGTAAAGAATTATTGGGTCCATTTTATACGTTTCAGCCGATGGATATGATTCAATGGTTGAAAGGAAAAGGCATAAAGGTGAAGAAAGAAGAAGACGGTAGAATGTTCCCGGAATCAGATAGTTCAGCCACTATTATTAATTGCTTTCTTTCATCCATGTCAAAATCAGGTATCCAATTGCGCATTTCCACAAGGGCAACAAAATGGAAGTTGGATACGGAACAGCAGAAATGGCACATAACATTGTTTGATGGTTCAATCCTTTATTCCAAATTTCTCCTCATTGCCACCGGAAGTGATCAACGTACGTGGGAAATGTTAGAATCAATTGGACATAAGATCATACCACCGGTACCTTCCTTATTCACCTTTAATATCAAGGACAAAAACCTTACTGCCTTGCCGGGTATTAGTAAGACAAATGTGGTAGTCACTATTCCTCAATATAAACTTGAAACCTCTGGGCCCCTGCTGATTACACATTGGGGGTTGAGTGGTCCTGCTATTTTAAAATTGTCCGCATGGGGTGCACGGGTACTGTATGATTGTAATTATGTGTTTGATGTAATGATCGATTGGACAGGAAATAATGAGATGGCAGAAACAAATTCCTGGATTCGGACTTTTTTAAAATCGAATGCAAAGAAGCAAGTCAACAATCTAATCGCGGAAAATATTCCGTCTCGTCTCTGGAAATATTTTTGTTCGAGAGCAGCACTTTCGGAAGGGATTACTTGCGCAGAAATGAGTAACAAACACATAGAAGCATTAGTAACAGTGCTTTGTAAGGATACGTATCGTGTGACAGGCAAGAGTACCTTTAAGGATGAATTTGTTACCGCCGGAGGTGTTGATTTAAAGCAAGTGGATATGAGGCGTTATGAAAGCAAAATCATCCCGGGTTTATTTCTCGCTGGCGAAGTATTGAATATTGATGCGCTTACCGGGGGGTTTAATTTTCAGGCTGCATGGACAGGTGCAGAAATTGTAGCTCAATCCATTGCAGAAAGACTTAAGGTGCATTAAAGCATAACCTTGAAATGGCATCTGCAACTGCTCACTTCTCGCTGCTCACTTCTAACTTCTCACTTTAACCCCCAAGCTGGTTATCGGTATTATAATAACCATAACCCTTGGCTTTCCTTTTCCACATATTGGAACCCTTGATCTCCCAATACTTCCCATTGTATTCAAACCGACCTATACCGGCAGTCTTCAAAGTTGCTTCATCCAGGTAATGGGGTGTTGTGGTGCTGGTTTTGATAGTGGCTTTGTCCACAAAGTATATAGTGCAGGAAACACCATCACATGTCTTGATACCAAACTCTTCAAGTTTAACCCAGCATTTAAATTCTTCCGGGTTGAAATTGGTCACGTAAAAGATGTGCTGGTTATTTTTAGGACTAGCCAGTTTTGTAAAATTAGGGTCGCAAATTTTTGGTGCAGCCTTGACCAATGGTTTTTCCTCGGGCTCAAGTTCTTGACTATCTGTATTTAAGTTAGCCGTATCTACTGCTATTACTTTCATTGAGTCACCCGAAACAACAGATGAAGGTGGTGTTGAGTTCGGTTTTTGTTGTTCTTCAACCGAGCCGTTAGGTTTGCATGCAACCAAGCCCAATAGGATAAATGATGCGAATAGGTACTTTTTCATTTCTCAAATATGCAAAAATGGTAGCCAATGTAATTTCATCCCGGGAGGGCTAGATTTGTTAATTCCATGATTAGACCTCATGAACTAAATAGAATTTATATATTTGCGCCTCCTAAAAGGAAACTTTCTCAACGGAGAAGGCCATTTGAAAAAATATTTATTCAGCCTAAGTACTTGATTCTTAATAGAATAAAGTCAAGGTGAGGTGGGTGAGAGGCTGAAACCAACGGTTTGCTAAACCGTCGTACTTCGAAAGTGGTACCGAGGGTTCGAATCCCTCCCTCACCGCAGTAAAAAGAGCGTGTAAGAATTAAGGTGGCTTCACACCCACAGAAACACTCACACTCACTCTGAATTCGGGATGTAGCGCAGCCCGGTAGCGCATTCCGCCACGCAGCTGTTTGAAAAAAGCAAGTGCGGCGGACGGGTCCCAGGGTCGATTGTTCTTGA
>JBBRDL010000197.1:0-5199 GCA_038203965.1 Chitinophagales bacterium
GTCAAAAATATAATTAATTTGCCGAATATATAATCCATCACGCCTGAACCATGTATACTGTCGAACATATCGGAATAGCCGTCAAGTCCCTGATTGAAAGTGATCATTTATTTCAACGTCTGCTCAATAAGGCGCCTTACAAACACGAAGAAGTGGCGGAGCAGGGCGTGATGACCTCATTTTTCCATGCAGGAGAAGCTAAAATTGAACTCCTCGAAGCTACAAATGCGGATAGTCCGATCCATAAATTTATCGAACGCAAAGGTGAAGGTATCCATCATATTGCCTTTGAGGTGCCTGATATTAAAGCAGAGATGAAAAGACTCAGTGAAGAGGGTTTTCAACTTTTACAGGACGAACCTACCATAGGCGCTGACAATAAATGGGTGTGTTTTATTCATCCGAAATCGGCAAATGGCGTCCTGATTGAATTATGTCAGACCATACCTCAATCAGCCATAGATGGATCCGATGCCCTGGACGCTTGAACATTTGCTGATCGCATTCTCCGGAGCATTTATCGCAGGGATCATCAACGCTCTCGCCGGAAATGGTTCTGTTATTACTTTGACTGTTCTCACTGAACTATTAGGATTGCCCGGGAATATTGCCAATGGCACTAATCGTGTAGGCGTACTCATGAATGCGGCTGGCGCGATGACCGGCTTCAGGGGGAAAAGAGAGATGGATTACAAAAAGTATTGGGTGTATATCCTGCCCGTCATTTTAGGAGCGATCCTCGGTACCATTGTGGCTACCCAGGTGACCCATGCTCAATTTATGGGCGTTTTTAAATTTCTGATGATTGTGATGCTGATTGTCATCCTGGTCAAACCCGAACGATGGTTGATCACGAGGCCTGAAATGAGTCTTTTTCCAAAATGTATGGTCTGGCCTTTGATGTTACTACTTGGATTTTATGGAGGTTTTATCCAGATGGGAATGGGGGTGTTTTATCTGGCCGTACTTGTTCTCATTGCCAGGTTGCCGATGATTGAATCCAATATGATCAAGGCGCTTTCGGTTGGTGTATTCACCTTGATAGCCGTAGGTATTTTTTCTTTCTCAGGTCAGGTGGTATGGTCGATCGGGTTAGTCATGGGTTTAGCCCAGTTTTTTGGAGGTTGGCTCGCAGCACATTATGCCAGCAAAGTGCCAGGAGCTTCAAAGGTGGCATATTATGTGCTTGTTGTTGCTGTCGCCCTTTCGATTCTAAAACTGTTTAATGTCTTTTAATTATGGGTCAACGAAGAGTTCGGAATATTCAAAAATAAAAGGACTTGTATCACGCTTAATGAGCTACAAAACAAACAACTTCAAAGGTTTGTATATTTAAAAAATACTTAATGTATTATTAATGGAGGAAAAGAAAGCCGTTTCTATACAATCTCAACTAGGGATATTGAAAAGAACTATTTTTACCTTAACCTTGTTATCGCACTCGATATGAAAACAATACCAAACCTGTTTTTCCTTTTTATAATCCTTTCGCCAGTGCTGGCTACCGGACAGCAAAGCGGAATTGAAGCAGCCTTGCAAAAGGGAGATGCACCCAGTCTTGGGATATATTTCAACAAGACGGTTGATCTGGCCATTCCAGATGCCGAGGATACGTATACTGCCGGAGAGGCGGTGACGGTTCTTTCCGATTTTTTCACAAGGCAAACAGTGAAAGGATACAAAAAGGTACATGTGAGCGCTCCCCAGGAAGGTAGGGCCGCATATTCTATCGGCGATCTCTATACAGCTACTGGGACGTTCAGAATCACGTTGTATTATGATGCCCAGCAAAAGATTACTGAGATCAGAATTCAAAAATAATCCAGAGAGTAACAGAAGTTAGCAGTTAGCTAACGGCTCTCTTTGCCCCATCCAGATTTTTTACAAAATCTGTCTCCCCCCGCCACAAATACATTGCATTTGGCGGGATCTCACTTCGTTCGACCTGTGTTTCTCCACTTCGCCCTTACGGGCATGGCTCCGAAAACCCCGGGGATGCAACATCTCGTTTCTCACTTCTCGTTTCTAGTTGCTGATTTTTCGCTAATCAAATAAAGTCCTACAAACGTCAACAATCCATTCACAGCGAGGATGAGAAATCCGAAGGTGAGGCCATTAAAAAGCTGCACAGAATAGGCATTTAAGAAATAAGAAATAACAGGGGCTGCGATGCAAACAAAAATCGCGTAGCGGTCCATGAGTTTTCTTTTCGTCAGCAATCCAAAAGCAAATAATCCAAGTAAAGGACCGTAGGTAAATCCGGCCGCCCGGAATAGTTCATTGATGACGGAGCCTTTGTTGATGAGTTGAAACAACAGGATGACGCCTGCAAAAAAAATGGCAGTCAGGATATGTACCCATCTGCGGATTTTCGTTTTGTAGGCTTCATTTCTGTATTTCGGATTTTTCTCAAATCCCAGGAAGTCCATACAAACGGTGGTGGTCATGGCAGTCAGGGTGCCATCAGCACTATTGTAGGCAGAAGCTACAAGTCCGATAATAAAAGCAAGGCCTATGGAGATAGGGAGATAGCCCATGGCCAGCATCCCATATAGCTGATCAGGTTTTTCCGGTGCTGTCAATTGGAGGTTTCCAAGGTACATCCATAGTAATGCGCCCATCGTCAGGACTAATAAATTAGCTATGATCAGGATGACAGAAAACAGGTACATGTTTTTTTGGGCTTCCCCTATGTTCTTACAGGATAAATTTTTCTGCATCATATCCTGGTCAAGACCGGTCATGACAATAGTGATCAACGCACCGCTCAGAAATTGTTTTAAAAAATTATTCGGATCAGCCCAGCCTCCTTCGAAGAAAAAAACCTTCGCATATCCTGCTTCCCGCATAGCCTGTGGCAGGGTAAATAAGGAAAGATCAAGTTTGTGCATAATGGCCACTATCGTGAGGATCACCGCTGCCAGCATACAAAAAGTCTGAAGTGTGTCCGTGAAAACGATCGTGCGAATACCTCCCTTGAAGGTATATACCCAGATCAACAGAATGGCCACCAATACAGTGACATAAAATGGAATACCAAACGGCTCGCAGAGTAATGTATGCAGCACCATCACCGCAAGAAACATCCTGAAGGCAGAGCCGATCATGCGAGACAGCATAAAAAAAGCAGATCCGGTTTTATAGGAAACAGGTCCAAACCTCATCCCCAGATAACCGTAGATGGAAACAAGATTAAGTCTGTAATACAAGGGCATCAGGACGAGCGAAATAGTCATATACCCAAGTAAATATCCTAATACAACCTGCATGTAGGAGAAGGATTGGTTGTGCCCTCCCGCACCCACCACACCGGGAATAGAAATGAAAGTAACCCCTGACAAACTACTCCCGATCATCCCTATGGCTACAAGATACCAGGGTGATTTATGTCGGTTAATAAAAAAATCTTCCGTTGTCGATCCGCGGGAAGTGATCCATGCCAGGAAGAGGAGTAATATAAAATAGCCGGCTACAATTGATAAGATCAACAAGGGTGAAATGCCGGATGTCTCCATGCGCGGAAAGATATGCAAAAGGTGTGGAGCACCGGGAGAAGACCAGTGGTTGGGGCCATTGGATTTTCAGCAGTGACTTAAAATTCATCTGTTGAAATAATTTTTAGCAAGTAAAAAACAGGATTTTACTTCATTCGGATAGGTTTATGACGGACATGTTCGGTCATGAAGGTGCGAGGGTAAAAAATTATTAATACAATGAATTACAGGCCAATAGTATATAGATATGTTAATGTTTGAATGTTACTTTTTTACGATTAAGTGTATATTTGCAGCAGGGTTCGCATACATACTGTGATAAAATTTTTCACAGACAATAGCGTGTATAAAGTTTAAGGGTGTTTCTCCGTATTGCATCTACCCGGGAGGAGCTAATGTCTTAACCCTTTAATTTTGAGCCATTTATGATACCATCTTGACGCTTCAGCCGCGGCACCTTGCTGTGAAGTGACCTTCCTTTGGATTTTCCCAACCAGTTTATTGATTTGCAATAACTGTTCAGCCCCCTGATCTGAAGAAATACTTCTTTGGGCCAACATCTGGCCCACACAGCACATATCGGCATAGTGCTTGCATAGAAGAAATGCATTCTCCGTCTACAGCACAGAGGATAGCTTACTGTATGGAATTGATACAAGGAAATACAAGCGTTTTGGCGTGCTTAAATGGTTATGACACCACCCATTGAAACTTAAAGCTGATGACTCAGGAAAACCAGAATTTGATCACCTTTTTTAAGATTAAGTGAATAATGAAGAACCACTACATGATGATCAACCGAACGAGAACCTCCTTTTTCAAATCGGTATTCACGTACAAACATTTCCCGGGTAAGGGGATGCTTGCGATCTTGCTAATGATAGTCATGCATTTGTTTGTCACTAAGGAAGTATCTGGGCAAAATTATTGGACTGGGGCGGTGGATAACTTCTGGAATGTGGCGGGTAATTGGACAGGTGGAATTCCCACCAATGCAAGTGATGTTGTCATTGATATTAATGCAAATATTGATGTACCTACATCGACTACAATAAACACCCTTACTTTAAGTAATTCAGCGGTGGTTTCTATAGCATCCTCAGGTGGTCAAAGGGAAATTAATATAGTTAATTCCGGCAATGTTATTGGTGCAGGCAGTACTTTATCCTTAAAAGGATCAGCAGGTCCTTTAATTTTAAAATTTTCTGGCACCAATTTAACGATGTCGATTGAAGGTGCATTGATTGTTACTGCCGTTGGGGCAGGAGGAAGATATGTTATAGCGAATAGTATAACCACCGTAACAGGCACATTGAAGAATGATGGTACAGGTGGAGGAACTGCAGGCCAAATTACTGGTTCTAACGCTGCTAATCTAATTATTAGTAGTGGAGGAACATATGAACATGCTATTTCCACAGAATCAATTCCAGTTGCAACCTGGGATATTGAATCAACTTGCTATATCACGGGTGTGATAACGACCCTACCATCCAATATGAATCAAACATTTGGAAACCTCACTTTAAATTGTCCAAATATGACAAATGCAATTACTATTCCCTCAATTGGCTTCTCAGTTGCCGGGAATTTTAGTGCTTTAAATGCAGGTTCTGGCACATTAAGTTTTGCTTCAACAAATTTTACTTTGGGGGGCAATTGTATAATTGCTGATGATTTTTCATTTGGAGGCGCAAATAAAACA
>JBBRDL010000198.1:0-5173 GCA_038203965.1 Chitinophagales bacterium
GAAAGTCCGGCTTTGATCAGGAACGCACTTCGCAAGGCCCCCTGGTTACCGGACAGTCCACCGAAAAACCCGCTTAATGCACCACCGATGGGTAATTTATCTTTTCCAAATTGTAATTTATTAAACCACGGAACAAGATCCATGATCGCAAAAGTGATAAGCAAACATGCTATGATCAATTTGACAGGAAACACTTCATAAATCCTTCCGAACATGGTGTACGAAAACAGCGGTTGGAGATCTGTTATATTAAGGAGTACCCATGCACCTGCAATTGCAGCGATCACCGCAGGGATACCAAACCTCAACAAGACTTCCTTGTCAGCATTTCTTCCAACCAAAAAAAGTTTAAAAATATTGTTGAAAAAATGGACTATGCCGGTCAGCCCAATGGCCAGCTCCACAGGGAAAAAAAGCATGAGCACCGGCGTGAGAATCGTCCCTAGTCCAAAACCTGAAAAGAAGGTGAGGATGGCTGCTAAAAAGGCGGTGACCGAAATAATACCAATATCCATTCTGGTGCTTTTAGAAACGATTACAGTGCTAAAGTTAATGCTTATGTCTGCGAAGGCATGAATGTGCCATTTCATTCACTTCGACCTTACAACATGGCTTGAAGAGCACTTTCCCCCGTCATTTTATCAGGCTGTTTTTACTAAAAAGCCAAAAAAGCCAGTAGCTTAGCTTTCTACTTTGACAAACAGACCTATACCCTTTTCTTAACGATCTACTTTTAGTATGTTAAATCTACCTTCCCTTTTGCGTTCAGCTTTGATACTTTTGCTGATCGGGACGTCCATGTCCGCAGGCGCACAGCGATTCCAGTCCACTATCCAATCCTATCTCCAGAAGGAAAAAGCCCAATGGCAACTGTCGGATACCGACATCAACAACTGGATAGTGACCAATCAATATGACAACCAACAAACCGATGTCACCTATACCTATCTGACCCAACATGTCGATGGTATCCGCATCTTTAATGCCGTGAGCACGATGGTGATCCGGGACAACAACGTATTGCATTTCGCCAACCGCTTTCATCCGAATGCTGCAAAACGAGCAAATGCAATCCAGCCGACAATTTCGGCAGAAGAGGCCATCAGTGCCGCTGCTATTCACCTCGGTCTGACAGTGTCAGAAGCACCCCGACTGATAGAAAAGGAGCCTACCCGACTCCGATACATCTATACTAAAGCTGGCATTTCCAGAGAAGAAATCAAGGTTGAACTGGTGTTGGTTTCTATCGGTGACGAGTTACGTTTAGCCTGGAATATCGGTCTGCCTCCATTGAGGAGTTCTGATTGGTGGAATATGCGCATCGATGCACTCAACGGAGCGTTTATTGGAAAAAATAATCGGACACTCTACTGCGATTTTGGCCACCCACATCAGCATGGTTCAACATGCGAAGAAAGTAGGATGCCCGCAGATTTATTTTCGGCACCAATCGAAGTATTGTCAGATTCAGGTCGGTACAACGTTTATGCGCTTCCGCTTGAAGCGCCTTCTTTTGGGGGCAGGAGATTATTGATTGATCCGCACCACGCTGGTAGCTCACCATATGGCTGGCATGATGTCAATGGTGCGGAAGGTGCTGAATACACCATCACCCGTGGTAACAATGTATATGTCTATGAAGATCTGGGGGATTTAAATGCACCCGGGTATTCTCCTGATGGTGGTCTGGAACTCAACTTTGACTTTCCAATAGATCTGGCCCAGGATCCGACGCTAAATCAGGATGCGGTATTGACGAATCTATTCTACATGAACAATGTGTTGCATGATATCCTTTACGTGCATGGCTTTGACGAAGCGGCTGGTAACTTTCAAGCAACAAACTACACAGGAGAAGGATTGGGTGGAGATTTTGTTGTAGCCGAAGGACAAGACGGAGGCGGCACAAACAATGCAAATTTCTACACACCTGAAGAAGGTGAAAGCGGAAGGATGCAGATGTATTTCTGGCCGGTGGAAGTAAAAGTGGCTATGGAGGTGAAGGCACCTGATACCATTGCAGGTTTTTATGTTGCGGTTGCTGCCTCGTTTGGTCCGAGCCTTGAAACACCGATCACAGGTAAACTCGTGCTGGTCAATGATGGCTTAGATGTTTTCACTGACGCCTGTGATGGTATCCAAAACAATGGTGACCTCGCTGGTAACATCGCCCTCATAGATCGCGGCAACTGTACGTATTTAACCAAAGCCAATATAGCTGAAGCTGCAGGCGCAATTGCAATAGTGGTCGTCAACAATGTACCGAGTCCACCATTCGCAATGGGGGGATCGGGCAGCTCCGGCATACCGGGTGTCATGATAAGCCAGGCAGATGGTGAGATACTAAAAGCACATCTCCTTGCAGGTGACACTGTAGATATCTCCTTAGCGATTGGAGCAGGTGAAGCAGGACAAACCCGGGATGGTTCACTCGACAATGGTATCATCGCTCATGAATTTGGCCATGGCCTTTCTAATCGCCTGACCGGTGGCGCTGATGCAGTAGATTGCCTTAATCATGCCGAACAAGGTGGTGAGGGTTGGAGCGACTGGTTAGGTTTGATCCTTACGATCGAACCTGGTGATGCAGGCACAGATTCACGTGGCATAGGCACTTACGCAACTGTTGATGACGAAGGCCTTGGATTGCGTCGATTTCCTTATTCCACAGATATGTCTATTAATCCACAAACTTATGGCGATCTGGGCACCAGTAATGGCGTTCATGCCAGAGGAGAAATCTGGAGTCAGGCACTTTGGGATGTCACCTGGGCACTCATCGATGCCGAAGGTTTTGATCAGGACTGGATCAACGGTACTGGTGGCAATATCACCGCACTGAAACTGGTCATCGAAGGAATGAAACTACAAGGATGTAATCCAGGGTATGTCAATGCACGTGATGGCATTCTTGCTGCCGATGAAATATTTTTCGGGAATGCACATCGTTGCCTGCTATGGGAAGCGTTTGCTAAACGAGGTCTTGGCGCCTACGCTGATCAGGGTGGATTTAATCAGGTCGGTGATGAGTTTGAGGATTTTTCAATACCTAATACCTGTCTGATCGCTACCGTTGCCCCTACTGCTGATTTTATACCGGATGTATTAAGTTCCTGTTTAGGAAATTTCGTCTTTACAGATTTATCAACCGATATTCCTCAGTACTATTTGTGGGATTTTGGAGATGGCAATACGAGTGCACTTGAAGATCCGTTTCACAGTTATGCTGTCAAAGGTATTTATACAGTGACATTGATTGTCAATAACAATGTAGGTGCTGATACTTTTCAACTTGAGGTTGCTTACGAAAACACCCCTGCTCCTGCGATCAGCGGCAATAGGAGTGTTTGTGAAGGTAGTTCTACCTTACTCACGGCTGATGTGATTGATGGCAATACTTCTTTTTGGAGCATTGGTGATTCGATCGTATATGCCGGCACTTCATTTCTGACACCTCCGTTCACCTCCCCGGTCACCTATACTGTGAAGCAACAGAAAGATGATACAGTGCGAAAAGTAGGTCCGGCTAACAATACATTTGCAGGTGGTGGTAATCACAATACCAATTTTAATGGAAGACTTTTATTTGAAACGTTTGCACCGATGAGACTTATCTCTGTATTGATGTATGCGCAGGGCGATTATGACCGCACGATTGAGCTGAGGAATGAAGCTAACGAGGTGATCCAGACCGTTGTGGTTTTTTTGACCACAGGTGAAAATCGCGTCACCCTCCTTATGGACATTCCTACACCGGGAAGATATAGCCTTGGTAATTTTGCTGAAGATTTGTATCGCAATAATGAAGGAGCTACATATCCTTACACCGTTGACAACCTGGTCTCTATCTACAGTTCCAATGCAACGAGCAGTGAATTAACCTTCTATTACTATTTCTATGATTGGGAAGTCCAGGAGATTGCTTGTCAGGGTGATGTTGCAGATATTACCATTGACGTCACACCAGGCCCATTGGCTTCCTTCCTTATAGATGCAATCGACCTGACGGCAACTTTTACAGATATCTCTTCAGCCGGTGCTGTTGCATGGTCATGGAATTTTGGTGACGGCTCGCCGATATCCAATGAACAGAATCCTGTCCATTTGTTTCCCGCAGAAGGTGTTTATCAAATCGAACTGACGGTTTCTAATGGTACTTGTTTCAGTACCTATATGGAGACATTGGAGGTAGGTATTACTTCAGCTTCTAATGATCCTGATGATACGTATGGATTGAAAGTATATCCCAATCCCGCGAAAGATGAAGTGACTATTGAATGGTTGCAAGCATATCAAGGTCAAATGAGACTCCATGTTTATGATGCGACGGGAAGTATGGTGATGTCGCGTGCATTGGAATCTAATGCAACACGCATTGCGGTCAATACTTCATCCTTAGCAGCAGGTGCCTATCAATTGCAAATCATAGGTGAGGAAGGTATTTCGGTACGTAGGGTGACGATTATAAAATAGGAGGAATATTTTTTTTAAAAATATTCTTTTAAAAAAGAGCCATTCCGGATGACGGGATGGCTCTTTAATCTCAAAATCCTGAGGTAATCCAGCATCGCTGTATTGACCTCAACATTCATATTGTTGTTCCAGTCTTCAAAGCTGATACGTATGACGTTTTCACCAGCCCTCAGATTCACTTTTCTGCTGTTTGAAAACCCCCAATCAGACCATTCATCCTGGCCACGCTGTGGAAATAGCAGCACGCCACTATACACCTCATTGACTGTCAGGCTGCGGATCGCACACTTATTATCGGTATTCCATGGACCACTACCGTTCGAATAACGAACATCGATTAAACAATCACCTTCTCTCTCCATGTTGATTGTACATTCCACTATTCTGTTTGTAACAGTAGAAATTTTCACAAAACCCTTTCCTGAATAATTCGTATAAGGCAAACTGGAAGCAGTAGCAATGTTTTCAAACTCAATTCTGATTTCAGGTTGTGCAAAGACAACAGGCTCACTCGTAAAGGACTCAAAATCTATTTCATCTATAGCACTCACTTTATATTCAGCGTACGTAGATTGAGGTACTGTATAAAAAGTATCTTTTATCTGCGCTGCCAACTTACCGTTTTTATAAATGTGGTAGGATTTCGCTTTCTCAATAGCATTCCATTTCAATTGCATGCTGTCCTTCTCTACACGGGGTG
>JBBRDL010000199.1:0-5167 GCA_038203965.1 Chitinophagales bacterium
GATGTATACGTTGAGTATCAAATATTTCCTTGACCACCGACATACGGTCACTGGGAATGATGGTGACCAATTTGCGGGTCATAAATTTTGAAACTGGAGCAGTAAAATCCATATGCTATGGTAATTTGTTTGCGTTTTAGAGTTAGTCTTAAATAAATCTATAAAACTTTCGAGCTAACTATTAGCGAAGTATATATTAGCTATTTAGCTCATATAAAGTCTCTTGCATAATCAACAATGGGGTAAAACAGGCCATTATGATTTTAAACCTGATCTTCCACGATTGATTTACTATTCTATAAAGGTATTTCCTCTCCTTAGAGGTATGAATGACCCGGGTCACTGAATAAATTGATACTCATCACTACTTGTCACCATCGATAGTTGTGATATCTTAGTCCTATGTCTTTGGTCACTCACCTTCCTGATGTCAATTCGCTTGACATCCTTGAGTCTATTGTTGAAACAGCAATAGATGGTATATTTCTTATTGACACCCAAGGCAAAATCTTGATGGTCAATTCGGCAGGAAAAAAACATTTTGGGTATTCTAAAGAGGAATTATTGGGTCAAAATATTTCCATGCTCATGCCTCAGCCACACCGGCATAACCATGATGGATATATTCACAATTACGTGACCACGGGCATTAAAAAGATCATTGGAATAGGTCGCGAGATAGAAGGATTGCGAAAAGATGGTAGCCTTTTTCCTGCAAGGTTGGCCGTCAGTGAAATCATTATTGATAACAAGCATTTTTTTACCGGCATTATTGCTGACCTCACCAATATGCACGCCGTTCAGCAGGAAATCATCAAGCTGAATCATGAACTCGAACAACTCGTATTCGAAAGAACTACTGAATTACAGGATGCCGTGAATTTGCTACTCGAAACAAACCAGCAACTCAATAAATCTATTGAAAAGCATAAGTCTTATGAACTGGCTCTGCTGGCTACCCGGGACGAACTGAGCAAGTCACTGGACAAAGAAAAAGAACTGAATACCCTCAAGTCCAGGTTTGTGTCCATGGCTTCTCATGAATTTAAAACACCCCTCAGCAGTATCCTGTCCTCCGCCGCGCTTATTTCAAAATATGTGACTACAGAACAAGATGCAGATCGTATCCGGCATGTAGACAGGATCAAGTCCAGCGTCACACATCTGAATAATATTCTGATGGATTTTCTTTCGATCACCAGACTGGAGGAAGGCCAGTTTATCCCTGTGATTACGCAGTTTTCACTTGTTTCGCTCCTCAATGAGCTAAAAACGGAAGCTGAAGGTCTATTAAAAAAAGAACAGCTATTCTTATGTGAATATTCATTTGAGGATATAGAGATGAGATCCGATAAAAATATCCTGCGTAACATCCTTTACAACCTGATTTCGAATGCCATCAAGTACTCGGATGAAGGAAAAAAGATCTTTTGTCATATTGCTATCGTGGAAGATTTTTTCTCTATTGAAATATCGGATCAAGGTGTGGGAATACCTGCGGAAGATCAAAAACACATCGGCTCTAGGTTTTTCAGGGCTTCAAATGTTGTCAATATTTCAGGTACAGGCCTCGGTTTGAACATCGTTATAGCCTATCTACACACTTTAAATGGAGCGCTTACCTTTGTAAGCGAGCCAGGAAAAGGTTCCACTTTTACGATCAAACTACCTGTCATATATGAAAAATAAAATCCTGATCATTGAAGACAATCATGATGTCAGAGAAAACCTGAGCGAACTATTGGTGCTTTCGGGGTACGACACCATTACAGCTTCTAATGGAAAAGAGGGTGTCACTGCAGCCCTGGCCCAGCTACCGGACCTCATCCTCTGTGATATCATGATGCCTGAAATGGATGGCTATACGGTGCTCCGGATACTGTCTAAAAATGAGTTGTCGGCCTCCGTTCCCTTTATTTTCCTTACCGCTAAAACAGAACTCACCGATGTGCGTAGAGGAATGACGCTGGGTGCGGATGATTATATCACAAAACCTTTTGACGATGTCGAACTCCTGGATACGATAGCGGTCCGCCTGCAAAAGCATAAACATCACACATCAGGGTCTGATATCACACCATCCATCATCAATCTGCCCACCGGGGATCAAATTATACGATCTCTTCCTAAAGAGTTATTGGATGGAGAGCCGCGTCTGATACGGAAAAAGGACCTGCTTTTTGCAGAAGGGCAAACGTGTCGCTACATATTCTTCATCAAATCAGGGAGAGCTATCGCCACAAAAATAGATAATTATGCCAAGGAGGTAGTGACCAGGCTGTACCAATACCCGATGATCATAGGTGTTGCTTCTGCCTTCGCCGGCGCTAAATATCAGGAAACCGTTAAAGCCTTTGAAGACCTCGAGGTGATTCCCATCAAAAAGGATGACTTTATAGCCCACGTACTTCATGAGCCATCCTCAGCCTATTATTTTTTACAAAATATGGCTTCTTACCAGTTGCAGGCAGATGAGAAGTTATTACTGCAGGCGTTTGGATCTGTGCGGATGAAACTTGCGGCAACACTGGTCGAACTGCATCATTTCTATGCCGAAAAAGAAAAAGCAGTCATCCCTGTCGCCCGGGAAGACTTGGCCAGCATGGCCGGAACCGCCAAAGAAACGATCATCCGCTGTTTGTCCGAATTCAAGGAGGAGGGACTGGTGACGATCCAGGGTTCTGATATCATCATCAGCTCCGTGCAAAAGCTTGCCGAGTTACGATATTGACCGCAACCTTACTCCATTGATGGCAAAGCTATCAATGGTATATCCGTATGATACGCGATCCTTTTGGCTATACTATAGGAGAATAATCCCTGAAGTATATTCATGTGACGCATGCGCATGATCACCATATCGATCTGGTTTAATTTCATAAACTCGAGGATGCCCTTTTCCACATCCATTTCATAGTGCACGTGAAAACTGATATCAGATTCATGCTTGAAAGCCTCCTTATAATCTAATAATTTAACTTTCTCCTCATCGGAATCATACACATCCACATGGAGGCAATGGAGGTGTGCACCTAAACGCCTTGTTATGGCCAGGGATTTTTCGATCAACTCCAACTCTCCTTCTTTATACTCGAGTGTAAGTCCCATTCTTTCAATTCCTTTCCACAAGGCTGTGTCAGGCACCATGATTACAGGACAGCTTGCCCCTTCCATCACCTTTGAGGCTACACTGCCAAAAAAAATCTCCTTTAATCCAGAGGCACCTCTCGTGCCTATGACAATGATATCAGCTTTTAACTCCCTGGCTTCGTCAAGAATAGCCTTAATGACCTTGTCTGATTCCTTGAGCGAATAGTTGACCTCAATATGGGATAGATTATGTGCAAGAGCCATTCGCTTGAGGGATTCAAGCTCAGTTTTAAACTGTTCAAATTCCCCCATGGTAATTTTGTCATTGATGTCAGCCATATTGGTTGACGCCTCTACCCAGCTATGCACCTGAAGGACTTCATATACATGCACCACCGTAATCGTTGCTTGAAAACGATCCGCCAGTTTCAGTGCATACACATAAGCGTTTTCAGCTGCATTGGAAAAATCGGTTGGAAATAAAATTTTCATCAAAGATGATTTTTCATTAGTCAATGGCCTTCACCTCATCAAAGGCATATCTGAGCAAATCAAGCGGAGTGATCATTCCTACCAACTGATCCTTCTCATTGACCACAGGAAGTGCATGAAATAAGTTTTCCTTGAACAGGTCTACGGATATCGTAGCTGAATCGGTGTCTTTTAACATGACAAGCGACTTTGTCATAATTTCTGAGGCCAGTATCGTTGAAAAAATCTGACGGTTACTTTCCAGTGCCTTTTCCGATTGAAACAACGTAAAATGATGCTCCATACGATGAATATCCCCTTTGCTGATAATGCCGAGAATTTTCTTGCCTTCCACGACAGGGATATGCTGGATATGGTTGTCTGTCAACTTGTGCCTGACCGCATCAAGCGTCTCATCCGGATCAGCCGTAATGAGATCAGTGGTCATAATATGCTTTACTGCTATCCACTTATCCATTTGAACGTATTTTGAATGTAAGATTTACACCAAAAGAATCTAAAAAATAGATTCCTCGTAGGCGTATGTTAACAAGTCATGAGAGGTCACGATCCCGACCAACTCACCATCTTCGACCACCGGAAGCGCATGCAACGCATTGGCCCTGAAAATATCAGCTGCCAACCCAATCGTATCTGCAGGCTCAATCTTTAATGGTTCACGGGACATGATGTCCCTGGCGCACATATCTCTATACAATTCCTGACAGACGACTTCGCCGGACCATGTGGTAGCCAGCATGTGTTGTATTTTAAGATAATCCGTTTTAGATATAATGCCAACCAACTTATTATGCTCAACTACAGGAATGTGATGAAAACTGTGTTGTTCAAAAAGTTTATGAATCTGGTCAATTGATTCTTCCGGCCTGATAATGACCAGATTACGGGTCATTATATCTGAAACTGGCTTGTTTGTGTTCATTTTTTTTTTGTAAAAGTACCCCGAAGCGTAAAAATAAAAAACCGGGGCCCGTCACCGAACCCCGGCATTTGAATCACACCACTTTTATCGTCTTTATCTTGTCAGGCATAATTGCCATTTCAGAAAATTTTAATTCAAGGATACCATTTTCATATTGTGCAATAATCTGATCTGCCAAAATGCTTTCAGGTAAATTAAGAAATACTTGCTTGATACCTCAAAGTTCAGGGCATTTCCTTCCCTGGCAAATGACCTGCATCAGCAGGACAGATGATCTCAAACAAAGAGAAAAGGCGAAGGGGAAGGTGAAGACTCTAGACGCCAGACTCGCAGACGTCAGACGCATGATGCAGGTCTGGGCGTCTAAAGCCGCGTAGAAATGTAATTTGAAAAATGTAATTTTTTACCACGCATTGATTGTATCAATTGTTGATAAAAAATTATAATTGCAAGCGTTGATTATATCTTCGCTTGCCCTTAAGCAAATTGTCAATTTGCGAACCTCTTTCGTCTCCAACTTAGCCTTAGCCTCCGCCTTTGCCTCAGTCTTGATATTTCATCAGGAGAGTCCAGTTATATTCCCGTCATTATCTATATCCATCCCTTCCGCTGCAGGCACAGAAGGTAATCCCGGCATGCGCATCATTTCACCCATGATAGGGA
>JBBRDL010000200.1:0-4854 GCA_038203965.1 Chitinophagales bacterium
AATCCATTTTTCAATATTCATCAATTTATAAAACGCCGCATTCTGTTCGTCTTTATTTCTGACATACACAGGGGTTTTAAATTGAGCTTTCAATTTCTCCTTTACTTTTTCTATATCAGCACCCGGGTTGAGTTTTATTTCAACACCCGATACTGCTCCCGGGCTGTCAAGTAGCGAGCGGATAAAAGCCAGTGACACAAAGACATACTGGTAATCATAGTCCTGCTTGATCGAAAAGCGTCCGATTGGGTAAGCAAATTGTTTTGTAAAAGGCATATCTAACGGACCACGCTGCTTGCGATTGGGTAGATATACTGCCAATGGTTCATAAGGGTTTTGATGATTGACATTCAATCGGGAGGCAAGTCCTGCCCCGAGAATCGCAAGGGCTACATCGCCTTGATGCAATACAAATTCACCATCAAGCAACACACTATCAATATCCGTCACCTTCCGGAATGAATCATCCACACCTTTCAAGGTGCATATATCCTGACTCCCCTGATAATCGAGTAAGGCGGTCTCTTCAAGCGTGAGGCTTAGAGCAGCTATTTCAGGCCATGCTTTTATAGTCGCTATGTCCGAAGAATCAGGATTAAAATATTTTCCTTCGATAGGATATACCTTCAGGTCGGTATAGATCGCATTGTATAAACTTTTAAGAAGGTCTTCAAAACCATTAAACACAGAAAGAATCAACAACAAAGCTGCTGCACCAATCGCAATGCCAAACATCGAAATACCGGTAATGATATTGATCGCCTGGAAACTTTTTTTGCCCAGGATATACCGCCAGGCTATCATCAGTGTATACGATAGTCTCATCCTGGCAGCGGATCAAGTGTGTACCTGTCATATCCCTGGATAGCCCTGTAGGCACGGCTATGAATTTTCTCCCTGATTTTATTGCTATTCAACTTGCCATTCCGCATACTAGGATACGTCCTATTGGAAAGAAAAATATAAACCAGTTTGCTTTCCGGATCATTCCAGGCACAAATACCGGTAAATCCTGTGTGTCCATATGTAGACCTGGACGCCAAAGGAGAGGTGAGTACATTTTTTTGCGGGTCAAGTTCCTTCAGGTCAAACCCGATTCCCCGGCGTGTCGATTTACCATATCGGGTAGTAAAGGAATTCAGGATTTCCGCATCGATATATTCCTTTCCACCGTAGGTGCCACCATTCATCAACAGCTGAAAGATAACAGCCAGATCTTCGGCATCGGAAAATAAACCGGCGTGGCCACTGACGCCTCCAAGCATAGCACATGACATATCATGCACATAACCTATCAATTCCTGGCATCGGAAATAATTATCAATTTCTGTTGGTACTATTTCGTAGGGTATAAATCGAGCTAATGGATGAAATCCAATTCGGTTTAAACCCATAGGTTTGTAAAACACACTGTCCACATATTTATCTAACGTTACACCGGTCTTTCTATAGATAATTTCGGCAAGCATGATAAAGCCAAGGTCACTGTACACATAGGTGCCATCTGCATTGAGCGGACTCTTGATGATCTGCTGGCGAATGCTATCCAGGTATATTTCGTCCATGTACATGTCATCTGCTACAGAAATGGAATGCTGCGAAGTGAGGATATCGCAATAGACATCCGGCCTCATTTCAAGCCACATATCTTCCTCGGATGTGACAGTCAATTCGTAAAAAGGAATCCAGGATTTGAGGCCTGCATGATGGGCCATGACTTTTTTGAGCACCATGTTTTCTTTGTTGCTACCCTTGAGCCATGGAAGGTAATATCCTAGTGTTTTGTCAATCGACAGGATGCCTTCTTTATGAAGACGCATGACGGCAAGCGTTGTCGCGGCAACTTTGGTCACCGAAGCAAGATCATAAAGATCATTGACATAGACAGGATCATTTTTTGCATACGTACGCCCTCCAAATGCCTGCTCATAAACAATGCGGCCGTCTTTAGCAATCAGCACCTGACATCCGGGAGCAGCTTCTATCTCAATCATGTATTCAGCAATCGTCTTGATATAATCAAGGCTGTCAGAAGCCATCCCTACCCGCTCAGGAACACTGTAGCCAAGCCTATTCAGTGAAGGGGTAGTAAATCCATGATTCACCGGAAAAATATTACTCGCACTCACCGGCAGTTTTCCCTTAAAGCCAAATACACCTGTCAGCCCTTGCGCCGTGATATCTTCTGTCTCTTGGGTGTCTTCATAAGCCATGAGCACATGGTCTATATTTTCAAAATACTTCAGGCTGTACGGACTCCCAAAGATGACAAGGATCACCTCTTGTTGCCTATTGATATTCTGGATCAAGCTGAGTTCTTCGTTGGTCAATCCAAAATTGCTTGCAACTTTATTGGTCAGGTGATGCAGAGAGATGATGACACGGTCATAAGACTTAAGGTCTTTCAGCAATGATTTTTCATCTACTTCTTTCAGCGAATGGCTTACGTTAAAGTGTTCCGCTTTCAGATAGGAATCCAATCGGTTCTGAAATTTCGTTTTAGCTTTTGAACCAATAGCCAATGTGGCCATACGCGGCGTTGTGAGATTGACCATCGGGATCAGCGCGCGTTTATTCTGTGCTACGGTTATCGCAGCTTCAATGAGCTTATATTTTATCCCGACTGCATAAGGATCAAAAGCCATCTTAGTAGCATACTCCGGAGTAGGTAATATAAGGCTGTCAAGTCCGAGTTTATATTTTGCCTCAAGGATGCGCCTTACATTGTCATGGAGTATTTTGATGTCTAGCTTTCCTTTTGTAAAAGCAGTTTTCAAACCCGAAAAAGCAAGACCAATATCTTCAGGCAGAAGCAGCATATGGTTACCGGCTTGGATGGCCATGATAGCCACTTCATCAGATTTGAAATGATCGGTTACACCTTTCATCTCAAGCCCATCCGTGAAAACAATTCCATCAAATCCCATTTCGTTTTTCAACAGATCATTGATGGCTTTTGGACTTAGCGTCGTTGAAATATTTGGTGTCGCATCTATCGCAGGAACGTGCAGATGTGCGACCATCATGCCCTGAAGACCGGCATCAATCAATTGTTGGAATGGATAAAGTTCAATATTCTTCAATCGATCCATTGTATAATTTAACACCGGGAGATCAAAGTGAGAATCTGTATCCGTATCGCCATGTCCTGGAAAGTGTTTCCCTGAGGTCAGTACACCTGCTGCTTGCAGGCCTTTCATATAAGCAATAGCATGTTTTGCCACATTTTCCTTGTCTTCCCCAAAGGAACGGTCGCCGATCACCGGGTTGAGTGGATTGATATTAATATCAGCAACCGGAGCGAAACTTACCTGCACGCCGAGAGCCAGTAATTGTTTGCCGATGGCGTACCCCATCAATTCAAGTTCACGGGTATCCTGGACGGCACCCAACATCAATTGGCGCGGAAAGGAAAGTCCTTTGTCTTTAAAACGCATACCGAGTCCCCACTCTGCGTCCATGCTCACCATCAAGGGTATTTGACTTGCCTTTTGATATTGAGCTGTCAGTGTAGCTTGTTTTGCAGGTGTACCCTGAAAGAAACAAAGACCTCCTACATGATATTTTTTTATCTGGTTGAGAACAGAAGCTATGTGGTCATCACCGAGGTCAGAATGCGCTCGGATGATAAATAATTGGCCGATTTTTTCATCAAGAGACAAGGTATTGAAAACGGAATCCACCCATAAAGTGGACATAGTGTCCTGAGCCTTAGCGGAATGTCTCCACAAAAAGCATACAATCAACATTAAAATAAAAAGTCCGCGTCTCTTCATGCGTCCGCTATCAACGGTTTTTTAATTGTGGTAAATCAGGATCAAGTGTCCTGGCAGTTTGAAAACTTGCCGCAGCCCCGGCCTCATCGCCGGCTTGCTTAAGCGCTACCCCCAGGTTGAAATGGGCTGTTGCATTTTTCGGGGCCAATTCGATTTCTTTTTTGAAATATTCAATGGCCTTTTGAGTATCTCCTTTCTGCCCGTGCGCAACACCTAGCAACTGGTAGGTCTCATAATCATTAGGCAGATATTGAACAGCCTCCAGTAATAACGTAATTGCCCCTGTAAGATTATGATTTTTTTCGCCTTGTATTTTTCCCTGGTCCCGAAGGGCTACTCCAAGGTTTCGTTTTCCTTCCCCATAATTGGGATCCATCTTGACCACATGTCTGAAATAGGTGATGGCCTGGTCCAGATCGCCCATGTGATAATAGCTGTTGCCTATCAACAGATAGCTGAGCTTATAGTTAGGATGAATCTCAATCGCTTCTTTCAAATAAATATGGGCCTCCGCAAGCATGTCCTTTTTAATGACCAGGTCGTTTTCATCCTCTGCCCGCGTGATCAGGTCTCCGCCAACGGCATTGAGCAGTTTGGCACTTCGTTGAGACGTCTTGATATCGGAGGTAAACAATGTGCTGTTATCCTTCCAAACCCTGCTTCTGACGAGTGTCCATAGGCCAAAACTCAGTAAAATGACCAGGGCAATGCTCATTCCAGCCTTTCGGTAACGGGATTGGAGCGCTAATGAAATAGCATATCCTGCGATAAGGGCAAAGCCCAGGGAAGGGAGAAATGCAAATCGTTCCGACATATTGGTGCCGATCGGGAATACAATATTGGACGTGATCGACATAGTACAGACATAAAACAATATACCATAGCCCCACCAGGTCCTGTTTTTCCAGCCTTTAATCACTGCATACAACAATCCCAACCAAACTAGGAAAGAGAGGATCACCAATGGTTTGCCCCAAGTCTGAATATCAATATGCCGGGGATAATAATCATGTGTTAATGGATAGGGAAAAACGAGTAGCTGGACGTATTTCCCCATTGTGTATACGATCGTAGCTGT
>JBBRDL010000201.1:0-4776 GCA_038203965.1 Chitinophagales bacterium
AACTGAAAAAGATCTGTAAATAAGACACCTTTAAATCCGCCGACCATCGTGTATGCAACCGTGATGACACTTGAAATCAACAAGGTTTGCCATGGGTCTAATCCCAGAAGGACATTGCCAATCTTTATAGCAGCAAGGCAAACAGTAGCCATGATCATGACGTTGAAAAACAGGCCTAGATATATAGCTCTGAAACCACGTAGAAAAGATGCCGGCTTTCCACCATACCGCATTTCATAAAATTCAAGGTCTGTCAGAATGCCTGTCCTGCGCCATAGTTTAGCATAGACGAAAACAGTCATCATACCTGTCAGCAGAAAAGCCCACCATACCCAGTTACCTCCAACGCCGTTATTCCGCACGATATCTGTTACGAGGTTTGGTGTATCAGCTGAAAAAGTCGTGGCGACCATAGATATGCCAAGTAACCACCAGGGCATATTTCTGCCGCTCAGAAAAAATTCAGCAACACTGCTTCCCGATTTCCTTGCTACTAGCAACCCTATCAGAAGCGATATAATAAAGTATGCCGCTATAATTCCCCAGTCAAGTTCCTGTAAAGCCATGTGATAAATGGTGTATTGGTTTTCGAAAGGTAAAAGATCGACATTTTTCAACAATACCTGCCTTTTTCTCCTTATTCCTACTTCGGCTTCCTTTAGCACATCGCTTTTCACTCCTCACCTCCTGTTGCCTCATTTTTCCGGTTGGTGAGCGTAGTCGAACCATCACTTTATAGCTACCTTCGCCCCATGTTTACGATCAATTACAAGTTAAAACTCGTCATCATTGCCCTTGGAATTTTGGGTGGTCTGGCCTTGATATTTGCCGCAGGTTTCTGGTATGGATTTCCATTTCTTTTAATCGGACTGGGCTTTTTAGTCTCCTATATTCTTCTGGGAACCGTCCAGTCAGCAGCCGTCATGTTGGAAAAAACAAGATTTGCTGAGGCTGAAGAGCGGCTCAAATGGACAGTCAAGCCCAATTGGCTTTACGTGACTAACCGGGCATTCTATTACATTATGAAAGGAAGCATCGCGGCCAATCTCAACCGCCCTGATGAGGCAGAAGGCTATTTTGAAAAGGCCAAAGACCTCAAGCTTCCCTCTGACAATGAACGCGCATTGGTGTATCTCCAACTGGCCAATATCAAAGCCAATCAGGGCAAATGGACCCAGGCTAAGAGTATTTTCCACCAGGTAAAGAAGTTTAATGTATCTGAAGGTATGCTCAAGGAACAGATCAAACAGTTTGACAAAGCGCTCAATCAAAGCGGAAACCAGGTACATCTCCGTTCAGGGCAAGCTATGCAACCCGGGGGGAAACGCCGCAGGCCGAAAATGCGCTAACGGATAAATTTTGTGTTTCCCACACCCTTGGATTCATAAAAAACCTATCTTTGCGCTCCATTTTAATAAAAAAGTTCTTTGGGAGATGGATGCATTGGCACCTTTCCGGATACCGGCAGCAACACTAAAAGCCGACGAAGCCTCCTACGAATGGAGGTTAGGCCCCGATTTCCTTGCCCTATTTGATGAGGAGCATGAAGGGGTTACAGGCCAGTTTTTAGTCAATATGGAACTTCATCGTGAAGAGGGTATGACTACTTTGGAATTTATTGTCCAGGGGAGTATTGAAACCACCTGTGATCGTTGCATGGTTCCGATAATTTTGCCGATAGAGGCTGATTTTCAGATGATTATAAAATACGGAGACCCTGCTGACAGTACCGATGAAGTATTGTTTCTACCTTCGGAAGCACCAGATCTGAATGTAGGAAAGCATATTTATGATTTTATTCTGCTTTCAGTTCCGATCAGCCACCTCATCCCGGATTGCGAACGAATAGAAAATTCACCTTGTGATACATCTATTCTTTCCTATCTCACACAGCATCAGATTGATGAAATGCCTGATGGAGGCGAAAGAGAATCTCCTTGGGACGATCTGAAAAAACAAATTGATAAGTAATATCTCAGATGGAGAATCATCAGTAATGGTAATTTTTGGACTGAAATAGAAGCAATACATATTAAAAATTAGCTGGAAGCTGGAAGCTGAAAGCGTTAAACTGAGTAACAATGGCACATCCTAAAAGTCGTATGTCAAAACAGCGCAAACACAAGCGCCGTACGCATTACAAGGCTACCGCACCGCATGTTGCGATCTGCGCTGAGACTGGCGAACCACATGTGTGGCACAAAGCCTATGAGCATAATGGCCACCTTTTTTACAAGGGCCAGATGCTCGTGAAGACACCGGGGCTGGAGGATTAATCCAGTCTGATAGCATCAAACAATTGCTAAGGCTCCCCGGTCAACTATGATCAGGGAGCCTTCGCTGTTTTAGTTAATCTCATTTTCAATTTGATCTCAATCCATTTTTTCACATGAAAAAAGCCATCCTCACAGCAGATGCACCAGCGCCGATAGGCCCGTATAGTCAGGCGATCATGGCAGGTAATACCTTGTACATCTCCGGTCAGATTGCCATCAATCCCGCAACAGGTGACTTGATAACTTCAGCCATTGAAGAAGAAACACATCAAGTGCTTAAAAACCTGGGTGCCATACTTCAGGCCTCAGGCCTTACCTATGAGCACGTGGTCAGCTGTACGGTGTTTGTCAAAGACATGGAACTCTTTAGCAGGATTAATACCATCTATGCAGCTTATTTCAGTGCGGGTAATCCTCCTGCCAGAGCTTTAGTTGAGGTATCCGATCTGCCAAAGCATGTCAACATTGAAATATCCGCCATCGCCCATTCATAATTAACCCATATCATGACAATTTCTTCAAACACCAAAAGAAAACAGGTTTTATCCGGTATGCAGCCGACAGGTAATCTACACCTCGGTCGTTATTTTGGTGCTATCCAGAATTGGGTTGAATTGCAGAAATCCTATAATTGTATCTACAGCATCGTAGATTATCACGCCATGACCATGCCGTTTGATCCTAAACGATTGCGCGATCAGGTATGGGAACTTGCTTTTGACATTATTGCTGTTGGCGTGGAACCTGAAAATATTTTCATTCAGTCTATGGTGCCTGAGCATACGGAACTCGCCTGGATTTTCAATTGCGTGAGTTCTTATGGAGAAGTATCCAGGATGACCCAGTTTAAGGACAAAAGTCAGCAGGTCAATGAGAAAGACAAGGACGCTTTTATTTCCACAGGGCTTTTTGCCTATCCGGTGCTTCAGGCAGCTGATATTCTGATCTATAGAGCTGATTATGTGCCTGTGGGAAAGGATCAGGACCAACATCTCGAATTGACAAGAAATATTGCCAATAGATTTAACCAATTAGTCGGGCAGGAATATTTTGTTTTGCCTGAAACCTTGTATACAGAATTGCCAAAGGTGCTCTCCACAGCAGACCCATTAAAGAAAATGAGCGCATCCCTCGGCCCAAAACATCATATCAATGTGTTTTCAGAGGCTGATGTCATTCGAAAGCAAATCAAAAGTGCAGTCACAGATTCTGGGGATACACCTGTTGGACAAATAAGCCCGGGAGTTGAAAATCTCTTTGCTATGGTTAAGGCAGCAGGAGGCCATCCGGATATGGATATCTTTCGAGAACAAGCAGTTGCAGGTACACTTCAATATGGCAAGCTGAAAGAGGCTGCCGCAGATGTCATCATTGACATGACTGATTCATTTAAGCAAAAACGCCAGGCCATCAGCGAAGATAAAAGATCCTATCAGGAAAGTGTTGCAGCTTCTTCTGCCGTTATAAGACAAAAAGCCCAGGAGACTGTTCGCGAAGTTAAAGACCTCATCGGCCTCATGAATGTCCCTGCTTAAATAAACACATTCACACTTTTTACTGTCTCACGCTATGAAAATCATCTGTGTCGGCCGAAATTATGTAGCCCATGCGGCAGAACTCGGAAATGAAGTTCCTGATTCACCCATGCTGTTTATGAAACCTCATACAGCATTGCTGATTGACAACCGGCCCCTGTATTATCCTGATTTTACAAACGACCTTCACTATGAAGCAGAGCTCGTCCTGAAGATCTGCAAAAACGGAAGACATATCCAACCGGAGTTTGCTGATTCCTATTATCAGCTGATAGGGTTTGGTATTGACTTTACCGCAAGAGATCTTCAGCAAAAATGCAAAGAGAAAGGCCACCCATGGGAGATCGCCAAAGCATGGGACAACAGTGCTGCATTAGGCCCATCACTTATCGAAGTAGCCACATTGCCTGATCGATCCTCCATCAAGTTTGAAATGACACTCAACGGTGATCTAGTTCAGCAAGGAGACAGCGCACTAATGATTTTTTCTTTTAACGATATCATCTGTTACGCTTCTAAATTTTTCAAACTCCAGGTAGGGGATTATATCTATACAGGCACCCCCTCTGGAGTCGGTCCGGTCAAACGCGGAGATATCCTCATCGGAAGTATCGAAAGTCAGAAGATGCTCGAATGTGAAATCAAATAGTTTTTCCTTCCTATCTCCTATCTCCTAGCCCCTAGCCCCTAGCCCCTAGCTCCTTGTTCCTTGTTCCTTGCTCCCTGCTCCTTGCCCCGTCCAGATTTTTTTTCAAAATCTGTCTCCCCTGTGTTCCTCCACTTCGTTGCTTTCAGCAACATGGCTCCGAAAACCCCGGGGTTAATAGTTCACGCTGCTAGTTGAAAATTTCCACTGCTCCCTGCTTCTTGCTCCCTGCTCCCTGCTCCCTGCTTCCTGCTTCTTGCTTCTTGCTCCTTGCTCCCTGCCCTTTAGCTTCTACCAGTGACATTCACTTTAATTCGCT
>JBBRDL010000202.1:0-4773 GCA_038203965.1 Chitinophagales bacterium
TAATGCAAATGCTGGATGGAAATATCTTCCAACCGGTCTTTTGGATAAAGGAGCTTATATTTTTATCGGCGCGGCTATCAGTTCACCTACCTTATGTGATGGTGCAGTTGGTGTAGACAGTGACTTTGATGACAATGGAGGCATCGAAGGCAACTTTGGTGGCGGACCGTGCCCAGCTCCTGCTCAACACACGCTTATTTCTCCTGAAATCAATACATCTGAATGGTCAGCTATCGGACTTTCCCTTGAGTGGACCCAGGCCATCAGACAATTTCAAAGCACTTATTTCTTTTCCTATCGAACAAAAGATGGTGCCAATAATTGGAGCGAATGGGTGGATTTCTCGATTAACACGGAATTTGCCACCAATGGTAGCTTCGTCAACAATAATGTTCAGCGTCACTTTATGTCCGGCGCTGCCGGTCATGATCTGCTTCAAGTCCGTTTTGTCTACAATGCCAACTATTATATGTGGGGTATTGACGATGTGAAGATTGTAGAAACAGAGGCTAATAACCTGCGTGTACAATCTAATTTCTACGCGATTGCTCCATGGGCCACCATACCTTCTAATCAGGATTACCCTTTTGGTGCTCTTGCGGACATCAGAAATGCTGGTGCATCTGATCAGACCAATGTAGTCCTCAATCATACTGTCGTAGATACTGACACGCAGACAGAAGTTTACAATGAGGATCTTGTATATGGAACAGTAGTAGCAGATTCTACTTATGAAAACCGACTGAATCCAGTACTTATTGAATTACCAACAACCCCCGGCAACTTCTATAACTATACAGGCACTTACACGCTGACACAGGATCAGGCTGATTTTGATTTGTCAGACAACGTTATTAGTTTTAATTACACTGTAGGAGGAAATACGTTTGGTTTGGAAGATGGTTTTACGCGTTCGGTAGCCGTTGCTAATAGTGTATATGATGCTGGAGCGCCTTTGTCATTCGCGCTTGGAAACTATTTCAGGCCAGTGGAAGACGCAGTTGTGAATAGAATTGTATGGGGTGTTAACAACCCTGAAGATATGATTGACAAAACTGTACAGATTTATCTTCTACAATGGACAGACACCAATGGTGACCAGATTGCAGAAAGCAGCGAGCGTAGGTTTATTGGTTTCGCTGATTACACTTTTACCGGTGGTGAAGGTGCAAATGCTATTCTGGAAGCCACACTTGAAAATTTCGACAATCCGGGTCAGCCAGTTACAATGCAAGGTGGATTTGGCTACATCGCCATCGTTGAATATCAGGCAAGTTTTGCCACCGATCCTCAGTTTTTTATCCTGGCTAGTGAAGCTAGAAACTATGGAGCGCAAGTACTTGCCATGGATACGGCTGTGGCTTATGGCCTGACTGATCAGCATGTTTACTCTGCAGTACTTGGTTTCTCTCCTGATGGAAATATTGCAAACATTGACTATGAGGTGACTGAGCTGGATGTGAATGATGATCGTATTTTCTTTGGCCACGATATCGTGCCTTTGGTTCGTATCATTGTGGATGGGGTAAATACTGTTGATCAACTACCACTTGACAATGCAATCTCAGCTTTCCCTAATCCTGCAAATAATCAAGTTCAGGTTAAACTTGAATTTTCACAGCCATACAGTGATGTTAAACTTCGCCTGATCGATAACCAAGGCAGAGTTGTTTATTACAAAGCTTTGACACAGACGATCACCCAATATGTTGAAACTGTAAGCGTAAATGAATTGCCTTCAGGCAATTATATGCTTCAAGTTGAAACAGTGGATGGACAACGTTCTATTCCAGTGATTGTAGTGAAATAAAAACATCCATTTTTATGATGTGCGAGGATTGATTTAATTGATCCTGCATCTCAAAAAACTCCGGGGATTTCTCTCCGGAGTTTTTTTTTGATTTTTCCTGGCTGGCACCGGTTGTCATCGTTCACTAGTCCGTATTAATATCAGGTCTATACACAATTAGGTGTAACTGGACTCGTCATGCTGATCTAAGATCACTCACAGTCTGCTTATATTGCATTTCCATATGACATAAACTTAAAAACACATCAACCTATCAACCTATCAACCAATAAACACCTCAACACCTCAACCAATAAACACCTCAACACATCAGCCAATAAACACCTCACACCATGATCCGCTTCGAATCCCTCTCCGCCCGCGAATGGCCAGATCCAAAAACCACCACTCCCCATATCCTTCCGATATATGCTACTTCCTCGTATGATTTTGAAGATATCGAACAAGGCATCCGCATCTTTTCAGGACAAGAAGAAGGCCATACCTACAGTCGATATGGAAACCCCACCGTAGAAGCAACATCCGGTAAAATTGCAGCTTTGGAAACCTACGGCAGTTTGATCAGTGCCTCAGCTGTGATGACCAATTCAGGTATGTCCGCCATCCACGTATTGGTGGCAGGGCTACTCAAATCCGGCGACAAAATGCTCACTCAGCCAAACATCTATGGCGGCACCACTGAGCTATTTCGGCAGATGAGTAAAAGCTGGGGCATTGAATTGATCTATGCAGATCTCCGAAAAACAGATGAAGTAGATGCATTGCTTAAAGCTGATCCGTCTATTAAACTAGTCTATCTCGAGACTCCAGCAAATCCTACGTTAGCATGCATTGATATTGAGGCATTGGCACGAATCACTTCATTGCACAACCGCTGGTCTGCTATAGACAACACCTTCGCAACTCCTTATCTGCAGCAGCCTTTACGCCTGGGTGTAGATTTTGTAATTCATTCTACGACTAAATTTTTAAATGGCCATGGTAACAGTATCGCCGGTGTTGTTATCGGAAAGGACGCTGACTTATTTAAACAAACGATATGGAATACCATGAAACTGACAGGCGCCAATTGCAGCCCGTTTGAAGCCTGGCTTGTATACCAGGGTATGAAGACATTGCCGTTGCGCATGGACAAACATTCCTCCAATGCTTTGCTGATCTCCACTACCCTCTCTAATCATCCTAATGTATCGCTTGTAAATTATCCAGGCCTGGAAACACATCCTGATCATGAAGTAGCCAAAAAACAAATGCGCGCTTTCGGAGGCATGATGAGTTTCGAACTCAATGGAGGTCTTGATACAGCGATCAAAGCAATGAATAAGCTCAGGTTCTGCTCGCTTGCGCCAACACTTGGTGACATCGATACGCTCATCCTTCATCCGGCATCATCTTCTCATCTTAAGGTTGATCCGGAGATCAGAAGAAAAGCCGGTATTTCTGATGGATTAATAAGGATATCAGTTGGCATTGAGGATCCGCAGGATATTCTGGATGATCTGTTACAAGCCATTGAATAGGATTCTCTTCCAGACTCCAGACGGAAGATTTGAGACTCCTGATGGCGGGATCTGCGGGACGTGAAATGGGCTAAAGCCCAAAATGATTAGCTAACTGAACCCCCGGCTTGAAAGCCGGGGCAATTAAATATTTCCGCACCAAACCTCTCACTGTCTTACATCTCTATGATCGCTAGATCCTTGACCTTGTCTTCATCAATGGTGAACCGTATCATCGTCCGCACCTTTTGAAAACCCTCTCTTCCGCAAGCCCCCGGATTGATATGTAGGAGCTGGAGTTGTTTATCGTAGATGACTTTTAGTATATGCGAATGGCCACAGATATAGATATCGGGTTTTTCAGCTAGCAGTCTTCTTCTGACATTTGATGTATAATGCCCGGGATAACCTCCGATGTGGGTCATGAGGATCTTCATCTTTTCTGTATACCAGACCAGGTGCTCCGGAACATCAATACGGATATCATGACCATCGATATTGCCATAGACCACTTTTAATGGCTTTTTAAGATTGTGAAGCTGGTTGAGTAATGCAAGGCTACCGAGGTCACCTGCATGCCAGATTTCATCACAATCCTCCAGCACAGGAAGAAGCGATGGATCAAGATAACTATGTGTATCTGACAACAATCCGATCTTTACCATCAATCGGGAATCTCAAGACACACTTTTCCAAACTGCTCTCCAGCGGCTATCACCGACATAGCCTCATTGACATCTGCGAGGTCGTAAGTATGACTAACAATAGGTTTGATTCTATGCAAATTGATAAAGTCTATCATTCGGCTGAAATCATCCGGCGAACCCATGGTTGAACCCAGAATATCAAGTTGTTTCCAGAATATTCTTTGTGGACTGAGTTCATTGATGTTTCCTCTGGTACCGCCGTACAAGACTATTCTACCCCTTGGACTCATCAGCGGAAGTATGCGTGAAAAATCACCGCCACCTGCGCCATCAATGACCAGGTCAAATTTGCCATTCACTTTTTCAGCTAGCTCCTGCTCCCAGTTGGCTCGTGAATAATTTCCCCCTCCCGAAGCACCTAGCAGGACTGCCTGATCTATTTTATTGTCAGATGAGCTTGTCACCCAGACATCCATTCCCAGGGCCAGACCAAAGATCAAGGCCATGGAGGCCACGCCTCCTCCAATGCCGGTAATCAGCATTTTTTCGCCTGGTTTCGCTTTACCTCTGGTCATCATCGCCCTAAATGCAGTGACGCCGCAGACCGGTAATGCTGCAGCTTCTACCCAGGACAAGTGTTTTGGTTTGTCGTATAAGTTAGCCAATGGTACTTTTACCATGTCCGAAAATGTCCCGTTGTCAGGCATCCCTAATATCCTGAAATCAGGAGAGAAATGATCCAGATCGCTCCCCCAGTCTAGCCCTGGGTTAATGACCACCTCTCTACCATCGACCACTCCTGCCCCATCACTTCCGA
>JBBRDL010000203.1:0-4680 GCA_038203965.1 Chitinophagales bacterium
GAATGCTGGTATGCCTTGAAAGATGTCCGGGAAAACGAAAAGGAACTAATCAGTGACCATTTTGCACTGGATTTAAATGATACCTGGGTAGGCAGAGAAATGCTTCAGTTTTATCACTCACCGGAAAAACAAACCTCCATCGTCATGCAGGGGGTCAACCGCAAAGAATGGATCAACTATTGTGAAGAAAAATCTGTAGCGCTTCGTGGCTACTATGGTGAAGAGATCCCTGACAGAACCTATCATCTTTACAAGTTCTCCCATGGGGCTATTGGTGCCGCCGCAGTAGCCGATATTTCAAAGGAGAGCTGGGGCTTATTAAAACGAGCGGCTTCCGTTTTCTCATTAGCCTACTCAAGATTCAAAGATTTATCACAGGCAAGACTTGATTTAAAACAATTAAAAGAAGAGAAAAAACGCGCTGAAGATGCATTATCCATCCTGAAAGCAACTCAAACGCAACTCATCCAAGCAGAAAAAATGGCCTCCCTCGGCGAACTCACTGCCGGCATTGCCCATGAAATCCAGAATCCATTAAACTTCGTCAATAACTTCTCTGACGTCAATACCGAATTGATTGAAGAAATGAGGCAGGAGCTGCAGACCGGAAATACAGAAGAAGCCATTGCTATCGCGAATGATATCGCAGACAACGAACAAAAAATAAATCATCACGGCAAACGCGCCGATGCGATCGTCAAAGGGATGCTCCAGCATAGCCGCTCCAGCAGTGGAGTAAAAGAACCAACAGACATCAACGCACTTGCAGATGAATACCTGCGACTCGCCTATCATGGTCTCCGCGCTAAGGACAAATCCTTCAATGCCACGATGAAAACCGATTTTGATTCAAGCCTTGGAAAGATCAATCTTATCCCCCAGGATATAGGACGGGTACTGCTTAATTTGATTACGAATGCGTTTTATGCAGTTAGCTCCCATTCTGCCCCCTACCCCCTGATACTTCGGCCTGCAGATGCTCAACCTAGTGCTACAGCTCAGCAACCAGGGGGACCTGATTACATACCCACAGTTACTGTTAAGACAAGAAGAATGCTACACCCTTTAGGGGGCAAAGGGGGTCAATATGTTGAAATATCCGTCTCCGACAACGGCCCTGGCATCTCAAAAGAAATCCTTGACAAAATCTTTCAACCCTTCTTCACCACTAAACCTACCGGACAAGGCACAGGCTTGGGATTATCCCTATCTTATGACATTGTCAAAGCACACGGTGGGGACATACAGGTTGAAACAAAAGAAGGAGAAGGCACTACTTTTATTCTCATCTTACCACTTGAAACAAAATGATATTTATAATACTGACGGAAATCATAAAATGACAAATCGTACTATACTTCTTTTATACATCCTCATCCTGTTTTCAGCTACTTCGGCAAAGGCACAAACCCAGGAAATCAAATTCAACCTTGTCAATGGGATGAATGGAATCTTCCTGGGCAAGATCAATAGCATCGCGCAAGACAAAGACGGAGTCATGTGGTTTTCGGACCAGACCAATAGGTGCATCACCAAATATGACGGCAACCGGATGATCCGCTATCAAAATGACAGTAGAAATAAAAATTCTCTTGGGGGCATCTATCCTGAATGCCTCTTTGCAGATTCTTCCGGCATCATCTGGGTTGGTTTCTATGGATACGGCCTTGACCGCTTCGATCCTGAGAATAATATATTTACCCATTACAGGCACGATCCGGATGATCCCCAAAGCCTCGCCAATGATACCGTCACAGCCGTCCTGATCGACTATCTTAAAAATATCTGGGTAGCTACGTATGGCGGACTTGACCTGCTTGACCCTGCTACAGGTAAATTCACCCATTTTGCTCATGACCCTTCAGACCCCACAAGTCTTAGCTGGAATATCATCCGGGCTTTATACGAAGATCGCGAAGGAACAATTTGGGTAGGCACCGGAATTCCATGGCCTGCAAACCAGTACGGAGGCCTCAATCGCTTTGACAGAAAGTCAGGAATATTTACCAGGTATCTGCATGATCCAAAAAATCCAAATAGCCTGGCCAACGATAAAGTCCGTGCCATATTCGAAGACAGTAAAGGCACATTATGGATCGGAAGTGTTGGTACGAATGGTTTACAATCGCTCGACAGAAATACCGGCCTCTTCACATCATACCCATACGATCCGAAATTTCCGAACAATCTAAGCAGACCACCGGTAACGGATGAATTTGATCATATTACATTCCTGACTGAAGATACAGAGCACTGCCTCTGGATTGGCACACTCGCCAACGGAATTATCCGATACAATCCACAGACGAAAACAAATTCTCATTATACCAGTCAAACCGCCTCAACAATCGGGTATAATGACGATAGTGGATGGACCGCTTTTGCATCTAAGGATGGATGGCTATGGATCAGCACACAGGATGCCAATTTATATATTGTCGACCTGTTTGTAAATAATTTCATTCCGGACAACTCCATTGGCCATCCAATATATGGTATTTATAGTGAAAATGCTGACGTGGTCTGGTTTGCGACTGATCAAGGACTTTTTCGGAAGGACTTCAGGAAAGGCACCACTGATCAGTATAAAAATGATCCCACTGATCCCAATAGCCTGGGCACAAATCTTATTTATGACATTTATAAGGACAGAGAAGGAATCTTCTGGCTCTCTTCCCCTCAGGGATTACTCCGCTTTGACCAAAAAACTGAATCGTCCACCCGATACCGCTACAGTCCAAATGATGATACGAGCATTTCCTGGGATGATATTTCTAAGGTCTATCAGGATTCGGAATCCAATCTCTTTGTCTGCACTTATGGAGGAGGACTCAATCTTATGGATACTAAAACGGAAACATTTACGCACTTTGGGTATATCGAAGAGGATTCCACAAGCTTGAGTGGCAATATTGTAACATCCATTCTGGAAGATGTAACAAATGATTATTGGGTCGGAACCTGGTTAAAAGGGATTAACCGGATGGACAGGAAAACCAAAAGATGTAAACATTACTTACCTGAAATAACGGTGATCACAATTGTTAAAGATGCTGATCAAACGATCTGGGTTGGTGCAATCAATGGACTATATCGCTACAATAGAATATTCGATAGTTTCGATCCTTTCCAAATAGGCGGTGTCCCATTAACTTTTGATGAATTAAGGACATTGGAGGTGGACAAAGCCGGTATGCTGTGGATTTCAGCACTCTCCGGCTTGTACCGCGTTAATCCTGAAAAAAACCAATGTATCCATTATGGAAAGGAAACTGGAATTTCTAGTCCCGATTTTTATTATAGTTCATCATGTGTCAGAGAAGATGGGGAAATTTTGTTCGGATCCGCATTAGGATATTACCATTTCTATCCAGATAAGCTTAAAACTCCTGAAGCAAAACCTCATATTTTTTTAACGTCATTCTCTTTAAAAGGCCAGCTGATAAAACCAAGAGCTAGGGAAATCTTAACAGCGGCGATCGCTAATACCAATCAAATTTCTCTTTCCCACAACCAGAATGTTTTTTCCTTTGGCTTTACAAGCATTGATTACAGCAGTGAGGTTTCCAAAGCGATCTATTACAAACTTGAAAATTTTGACCCTGACTGGCGTCAGGCGGGAACAGATGGTCAGATATACTATTTTAACGTCCCACCCGGAAACTACAATCTGCGGATCAAAGCCGTCAACAGCTCGTATGCAACATATGATGAGAAACAATTGGCGATTATCATCTCTCAACCCTGGTGGAAATCATGGTGGGCATACGTACTATACACAATGACCATCATTGCTTTGGCATTGTCCGTGCACCGTTACTTTAAGACCCAGGTCATCAAAGCAGAAAAAGAAAAAAACCGCGCTCATGAACTTGCCCAGGCGAAGGAAATTGAAAAAGCTTACATCGATTTAAAAAACACCCAGACGCAATTGATCCAGGCTGAAAAAATGGCCTCCCTTGGTGAGCTGACAGCAGGCATCGCCCATGAGATCCAAAATCCACTCAATTTCATCAACAATTTTGCCGATGTCAACATGGAACTCATTGGAGAAATGAACCAGGAAATCACAAAGGGCGACTTTGAAGAAGTAAAGTCAATCGCAAAAAATATCACCGACAATGAACAGAAAATTATCTTCCACGGCAAACGCGCCGATGCCATCGTCAAAGGCATGTTACAACACAGTAGGAGCAGCAGTGGCGTAAAAGAACCTACGGATATCAATGCCTTAGCGGATGAATACCTGCGACTGGCCTATCATGGTCTCCGCGCAAAAGACAAATCATTTAATGCCACTATGAAAACCGATTTTGATCCAAGTCTCGGAAAGATCAATGTCATTCCGCAGGACATAGGACGGGTACTGCTTAATTTGATTACGAATGCTTTTTACGCAGTTTCAATGGCCCCTAAATACCCTAAAGGGGACTTAAAGTATGAGCCGACAGTCACAGTAACGACTAAACTATTGAAGTCCCCTTTAGGGGATTTAGGGGCAGAAGTGAGAATCTCCGACAACGGCCCCGGTATCCCAAAAGAAATCCTCGATAAAATCTTCCAGCCCTTCTTCACCACCAAGCCCACCGGGCAGGGAACCGGATTAGGATTATCGCTCAGCTACGACATTGTCAAAGCACATGGAGGGGAGTTAAGCTTAGAAACCAAAGAAGGAGAAGG
>JBBRDL010000204.1:0-4641 GCA_038203965.1 Chitinophagales bacterium
TTCAAGTGGGATCATGGCTTATCCACAAAATCACAGTTACCAACAAAAAGAAAAAAGTAGCAAAAAAGAAAAAGTGATGATGATAATGACTATAATTGAAGAGTGAGATAAAATGTCAACCTATTTTAGGCAAGTTCACACGTCTCACGTCTCACGTCTCACGTCTCACGTCTCACGTCTCACGTCTCACGTCTCACGTCTCACGTCTCACGTCTCACGTCTCACGTCTCACGTCTCACGTCTCACACTCCTAACTTCTAACTCCTCACTTTAAAGTAATATCTTTATAGACTCTGATTCCTAACAATAAGTAATCATGTCCCCCGATTTGAAAGTCCATAGCCTTAAGGCTAAGTTTTACTGGTTTATCAAGTCAACCATTTAATCTCCTAAGCCATAATCTCCTAAGCCATAATCTCATAAGCCATAATCCCATAAGCCATAATCTCATAAGCTCTAAGCTCATAAGCCCTAAGCTCCTAAGCCTTTACCATTTAACATTACCCCTTTAACAAATTTGCTCATGCTCCAGAAACTCAACCTTCCTTCCCACTTGACCGGTCTGACGGAAGCGGAAGTTCTGCATTCAAGGAAACAGTACGGATTGAATCTGCAGCAACAAAAAGTAAAGAATACATGGTGGCGGATCTTGTTGGCTATCATGAAGGAGCCCATGCTTCTCTTGCTGATCGCTATTGCTGCCATTTACTTTTTTCTGCAACAATACGGCGAAGCCTGGTTTATGATTGCTGCGATTTTTATTGTTTCCGGCATTTCCTTTTACCAGGACAATCGCAGTCGGAAAGCGCTTGAGGCGCTGGAAGAACTTAATACCCCACTGACAAAAGTCATACGAAACAGTGTCTCTGAAAATATCCCTACCCAGGAAATTGTTCCCGGAGATCTAATCCTTGCTGAAGAAGGATCTACAATTAACGCGGATGGACATATTGTCTACAGCCATGATTTTTCGGTCAATGAATCTATGCTGACAGGCGAAGCGCTGGCCATATTCAAATCCGCCGATAGTGAGAATCAAAAAGTGTTTAGTGGGACAATTGCTTCTTCGGGGCTGGCCGTATATCAGGTTGAAAAAACCGGAACATCCACTAAGATTGGCCAGCTAGGTAGTTCCCTTGTAGACATTAAAGAAGAACCAACACCTCTGCAGCAACAAATAGAATCCTTCGTCAAACGAATGGCTTTCGCAGGTGTTTTTGTTTTCTTTCTTGTCTGGGCTGTACAATTTATGGAAAGCAAAGACCTTCTGGCGAGTTTACTCAAGGGGCTTACGCTTGCTATGTCTATCCTCCCTGAAGAAATCCCGGTGGCCTTCACCACCTTTATGGCGCTCGGCTCACGCCGGTTGATGAAAGAGGGCATCATCGTCAAAAAGACACGAACCGTTGAAACACTTGGAGCTGCCACCGTCATCTGCGCTGATAAGACCGGCACCATTACAGAAAATAACATGAGACTTCAGGGCGTATACGCATTCAGCAATCACACCCTGTACGAGGATGAACAAACTTATGATGATGATGCCTTTGTAGTCATCCAGACAGCCATGTGGGCCAGCGAACCTTTACCCTTTGATCCGATGGAAAAAACATTGCACCGGGTATATGAAACGAAAACGCCAAAAGATGAACGTGAAGAATATTCAATGGTGCATGAGTATCCATTGAGTGGCAAACCACCCTTGATGACGCACATCTTTGAAAACAAAGAAAGTCAAAGAATCATTGCTGCCAAAGGTGCTCCCGAGGCTATTCTCAATCTATGTGACCTTTCCATCGATCAAAAAACAATTATAGGGGAAAAAATTACCGCGCTTGCAAAAGAAGGATACCGTATGCTCGGTGTAGCAAGGACCTTGCACCATGAAGGTTCCTTTCCTGCTGATCAACACTCCTTTCTGTTCGATTTTATCGGTCTTGTTGTCTTTTATGATCCGCCAAAACCCGGCATGCAAAAGGTCTTTGAACAATTCTATAATGCGGATATAGATGTAAGGATTATCACCGGGGACAATGCCCTGACGACAAAGGCGATTGCTAAAAATGCCGGAATTCAACAAGCGGACGAAACTATTGATGGCGAACAATTGATGCAACTTGGTGAAGAAGATTTTACCAAAGCTGTTCGAAAAAATATCCTTTTTACACGGATGTTTCCGGAAGCAAAACTAGCCGTCATCAATGCCTTCAAAAAAGACAACCAGATCGTGGCGATGGTAGGCGATGGCGTCAATGATGGTCCTGCCCTGAAGGCTGCTCATATTGGTATCGCTATGGGTCACCGAGGAACAGAGATGGCTAAAAGTGCTGCAGCATTGATCCTGGTCAATGATGATCTGTCTAAATTGGTAACGGCCATTGCTGCCGGCCGCCGCATTTATGCGAATCTCAAGAAAGCCATACAGTATATCATCTCTATCCATATTCCCATCATCCTTACAGTTTCACTTCCGCTTTTTTTCGGATGGATTTACCCGGACATTTTTACTCCTGTCCATGTCATCTTCCTCGAGCTAGTCATGGGCCCTACCTGTTCGATCGTATTTGAAAATGAACCAATGGAAAAAAATACGATGTTGCAACCCCCCAGACCAATAACAGAAACTTTTCTCAACTGGCGGGAATTAGGCATGAGTATAGTACAGGGTTTGATGATCACCGCAGGCGTTTTATTTATCTATCAATACACGCTGACTAAAGGAGGCAGTGAAGAACAGGTACGGACTATGGTTTTTACCACATTGATCTTGGCCAACATCTTCCTTACCCTCATTAACCGGTCATTTTTCTATTCCTTTGTGAATACCCTTAAATATAAAAACAATCTGCTTCTCGGAATCCTGCTTATAACTATTGCGATTCTTGCAAGTATGTTATTTATAGACCCTATTACCGGATTCTTTCGACTGACTCAACCTCAAATAGCAGACATCGCAACATGTGCGGGAGTAGCTGCTGTTTCTGTTTTTTGGTTTGAGGTAGTAAAACTTTGGAGAAGACGACTTGTGAAACAGATTTAGGTTTTCGCGTCGCTCGCTTCCTTATGAACAATCATCAAGGGAATCCGGGGATTATGGAGTGCCTTTTTGGCGACGCTCGAATGCAACAGGCTATCAACAAAGCTTCGGTGACGGGATACTAAAATGAGCATACCTGCCCTTGTCTCCGAAGCATAGTTAAAAAGCACTTCGTGGATTTTAAGTTCGGCTTCCTTCAATGCTTTGATATTGAAACCCGAAAGCAAAGAACGGTTGGCTATGAGTCTGGCGTAAAGTTTGTTTTTCAGTGAAGCAAATTGCTGCTCATCATCTGTCACATGAATAAAATCGAAAATTACGTTTTGCTGTCTACCAAAAGACAAGATATACTCCAACACGCCTTCCTGCAAAAGTTCTTCTGTAAAGCCAACAATTATTTTGCCGGGAAACTTCATTTCTGTTTCAGGGGGTATGACCACTACAGGCTTATTACTATTGCGACTTACTTCTGAAGATACAGTGCCAAAAAAACGACGTACAGTATTATCTGTAGCCTTGGTTGCCATGATCATCATTTCAAACTGATGATGATCCAGTAACTCAATTAAACTACTGGAAGCAACACCCACTTCCAGGTGAGCTGAAACAGGGACCTTTATTCCTTTACTTCTATGTTCAGCATTAAGGGAATCTACCATATCCATCAGCCTTTTATTGCTGTCCAGGAAAAACTGCGCATCCAGCGCCCCGGCGGAAATCGGATCGTATACCGTTTGATGAACATGCGCCAGTGTCAATCCAAAACCAAAATGTCGGGCTATCATACAGGCATATGAAACGGCTATTGTGCTTTCTTCCGAAAAGTCAATGGGCACCAGTATAGAATTGACTTTTTCTGAAAGAAGGTAATCAATGACCTCCCTGACCGTCTCATCAATATCCCCATCGTGGGGATGCTGGAAAATTTTTTCTCCGATCTTAAACGCAGGTACAGAAGCTAATCCTGCTTTTATAAACTGGTCAACTTGATTTATTTGATTGATATTATAGGTTAGCTGATGGGTATCCAGCGCCTGCTCCATTCTCTGGTGCAATGCACTGCTGATAAATCCACGCACACTATACAACTCAATATTCATCACTCCAGCCAGATTGTAAATTGAAAGGATCCTAGGTTAATGATTTAATCCGGGCATTATCTTCTTCCACCAGGATCCTGATAATATCAAACGTGGTAAGCATTCCAGCCAACTCGCCATCATCTACTACCGGAATGGCATGAAAAAGATTTTCACTAAAGAGCTCGAGCGCTACGTTGACTCGGGATGTCGACTCCAGGGTAGCTACTCCTTTGGTCATGATGTCTTCAGCTGTATAATGCTCAAGCCTGCTCTTCTCCACCAATTGATCATATGGCGTGGTTTCCATCCCTCTAAGAAAATGCATAAAATCAGTTTTACTGATCAACCCCACCAACGTCTTAAACTGTACAACGGGAATATGATGTATACGTTGAGTATCAAATATTTCCTTGACCACCGACATACGGTCACTGGGAATGATGGTGACCAATTTGCGGGTCATAAATTTTGAAACTGGAGCAGTAAAATCCATATGCTATGGTAATTTGTTTGCGTTTTAGA
>JBBRDL010000205.1:0-4511 GCA_038203965.1 Chitinophagales bacterium
CTCTTTCCACATATTTGTCATGTGCATTATTCAGCGATCTCTCCCATTGTGGAGAAAACAGCAAAAGAATTTGGCCTTGAATACAACTCAAAGCCTCGTTTCCGTGATGCGCTAATTTCACATATCCGTATGCTTAAAGTGTTGGGAAGACCCGCAGCAGAACTTCGTGCTTGATCAGTAGGCTATTATAACAGCAATCTACAATCCTCCTTCTTATATATTTTCTTTGTTAACTTCGAATATATATACCATTTGGATTAAGGCAGTTTGTGGAAGCTTGGAAAAACGAATTCGATACTCCTCTTCTCTGGGTTACAATACTTTCCAATTTTCATTGATTTCTGACGCCAAAAAAACGAAATCATTGCATAAGTTTATCGCATATTAGAAGAACGAGAACGACATTCTGAAAAGACACTTGCCCAACTCTGTGATCCTGACATAATGTCTGCTGGCTTACGGGAGGCACATCATCAAAACGACCTCGCAGACAAGCGCTATTATTGCATATCTTCATGCACTTGAGCCCGACCATTGAATCTTTAAGCCTTTTAAATTTCTTTCCCTATTTCTGAAACACCCGCACATAATCCACAATCATATGTTGTGGGAAGGAAGTGGAAGCGTCTGGGCTACCAGGCCAATTACCTCCAACAGCAACATTGAAAATGAAAAACATATTTTTATTGAATGGATAGGCAGCTCCATTTAGGGAGCTTGGCGTAATGGTATGATAGACTTCACCATCGACCATAAACTCTATAATATTGTTTTCCCAATTAATGGAGTAGACATGAAATTCGTCTTGGTATGACTCACCCTCTTCTGCGAACCTGGACACGCTGTTGAACTGGTGTTGACTGTTATTTGCACCATAATGAACAGTGCTCACCACCCTGTTGGGCAGGTCGCCTGTTAATTCCATGATGTCTATTTCACCGCAGGCAGGCCATCCAACGGCATCGATATTGGAACCAAGCATCCATAATGCAGGCCATATACCCTGTCCCTTCGGTAGTGCTGCCCTGATATCAATTCGTCCAAATTTAAACTGCTGTTTTCCCTTGGTCACCAATCGTGAAGAGGTATAATCACGGTCCCCAAAATTTTGCTGCTTTGCCGTGATCACAAGATGCCCATCGACAATGGATGTATTATCATCTCGGTAATATTCGAGTTCATTATTACCCCACCCACAATTATTGGGACAGCCGTCCCCTATCTCATAAGTCCAGTCGGCAAGGTTAAGCTCATCTCCATTAAACTCATCAGCCCAAGTCAGGTTGTAACCTTCATATGACTCCGGTGATTGATACCCCCCTGATGGGATCACCAAACCAGCCGTATTGTTATCATCATCTTCAATGGTGATAGTGGAAATTGGTTTTTCCACATAGGTATTGAGTGGATTGTAAAGTTGAACAGTGAAGGATTCCCTAGGTTCTCTCACTTCATCGCCAACGATATTAATTTCAATTATTTTCTGGGTTTCACCAGGTGCGAAAATCAGCTGCCCTGCGGTCAACAACTCATAGTCAAAGGTTGACTCTGCAGTTGCATCCACGGCTGAAAAAGTAACTATTGCATTCGTAGTGTTTTCTCCCGTAAGGGTTACAGTCAACTGAATAACCTGATCCACGTCACCCTCTTGGATCGTCAAATCACTGATGACCATAACCGGCAAAGTAAGTGCAGGAGCTGTACCATCTTCCTCTTCAATACATCCTGAATAGGTCATGGTCACAAACAATAGGACCGAAAACAAGAAATAAATTGATCCTTTAAAAGGCAATTGCAAATATCTCATGAGCGCTTATTTTAATCATTCACTTTTTAAAACACATCCAAAACACAATCGTTGCGCATTGGACAAAATTATTATTTTCATTTCCGACATCCTCATCATGAAGGGACACAATAGCTTGTGTCCCTTCACAATTCAATAAGGATCAATTCCAATCCATATTCTTCTTTAAAGTGAAACCCTTTGGCTCCATTCAATACGTTTAAAGCCTGAGGAATTTTGTCCCTCAGCCACTTATTACTTTATTGCTTTTTTACTGATAGACTCGGACATAATCAATGATCATTTGTTGAGGCCATATCGTAGTGTCCACACCTTTTGTACCTCCCCAATTGCCGCCAACTGCCAGATTGAGCACCAGATGAAAGTCTAAGTTAAACGGCCATGCAGCTGTTCCCTTGTGATGATTGAAAAATGTATGGTAGACTTTATCATCAAAAAGAAAATCAATCTTGTCAGCATCCCACGCTATTCCATAGGTATGAAATGTAGCGCTCACAGTAGGGTCGGCTTTCCCTTTTGATTGTTGCGTCCCGAGCATCCCGTTATACATGGTGGTATGCACCGTGCCGAAAATACTGTCTGGCATAAAACCAACGAATTCCATGATATCGATTTCACCACTAGCGGGCCAATCCCCATATGCCCAGTCTGTAGGCAACATCCAAATCGCTGCCCATGTACCAACTCCCATTGGCAACTTTGCCTTCGCTTCTATCTTGCCATAGGTCCAGTCGCCTTTGTGCTTACTCACCAAACGCGAGGAGGTGTATTCTTTATTATTCATTTTCTCCTGATGTGCCTCAATGATTAATTTGCCATCATGTACACGGGCATTCTCGGCACGGTTTGCAGTGTAGTATTGCAACTCATTATTACCCCACCCGCATTTTTGCGGACAACCATCTCCAAGGTCATATCCCCAGCGAGTAGAATCAGGAAGTCCATCCTTGTCAAATTCATCAGACCACACCAGAACCATTCGTTGCTTATTCTCTTCAAGTTTAAAAGCAGATATGCTCAGTCCCGTAATCACAATCACTGCTATTCCTGTAAAGGCAAGTATCCTAGCATTCAATGTTTTCATATCCGTATATACCTTTCAGAAAATTATTGAACCATGAATACCAGTTCAAACCAACCCATTGCAAGCGGCACGCCATTCGGATCTCGCTGGCGGGCTCGCACGATCAATTCTGTTTCGGTCAGTGAAACGATGTCCAGTAGATTGTCTGAATCCCACACGCCCATAAACTGATCATCAGGAATCAAGAGCTGATCTCTTCCACCGATACCCGTACCTGCAAGAAAGGTAAAATCAACTACGCCGGGATCATATAGAATGACTTTATACCCATCCCATGGATCCACTGAAGCACTGTTGTTTCTGTTTTCATAAACAAGATTGTCAAAGGTGAACCAAAAACCATCATCATACTGTGCGGCTTGTAAGCCATCCGCAGGTGATGTATACCACGAAAAGTCATCATACGTCGGTCCGACTTTTACAGCTCCCGGTGCATGGGAAAAGGTCCAGCATTTGCCCCCCGGTCCACAATCTCCAGTAAGCATTGCCAACTTTGGATTACATGATAGCGGAGCATCCCGCACAACATTTACCTTTTGAGATGCAGAAGGAGAGCCGCTTCCATCCGTTTTGGAAACAAACAATGAAATCTCATACTCTCCCTTTTTTGTATACAGTACAGTATCAATGATTTTAGAGGATGTCTTTGGTATACCTCCCGGCAAATTCCAGAAACGTTGGAAACTCCCTTCCGACAAATCCCGGATCACAAACCGATTGGAATCACCAACTACCATTTCCACACTAAACATTGGATTGTCCGGTGTAGGTGGTAATGAAAATTCGTCCTCGCGCTCAGGGGCGCAACCTGCGATGGCAAAACCAGCTATGATTACTGCGATGGAAGTGTATTTGTAGATTTTCATTACTTACTATTTTTTCATATGTTACCGACATTTAGTCCCTGCGGGGCTCTACGACACATTGCTCACTACTCACATCTCAATAACCCGGGTTCTGCGTCAACGCTCCATTGGTGGCTTGTATTTGGGATTGAGGTATCGGGAATAATTCATGTATGCCAGCATTAAATCCAAGGCTTCCCAATATTTCAGGTGCTTGTCCTGTACGAACCAGATCAAAGAAACGATGTGCTTCCAAGCCAAGTTCCAGGCGACGCTCCCGATAGATAGCCTCCAGCAGACCAGGGCCTGAAAAAGAAATATCCGGTATACCCACTCTCGCTCTGACAGTATTTAATGATGTCCTTGCACCACCTTCATCACCCGTATGATAGGATGCCTCTGCATGCATGAGCAACACATCGGAATACCTTATCACACGGTCATTGGTTCCCCCATTCGGATTTGGATCTCCAAATGGTGCGTCTTCACTCTTATTATTAAAATACTTTTTAGAATAATACAGATATGGTGAACCTGCCGCTGCATCTATAGTGAAGACACCTCTATCTCCCATTTGATCACCAAGTCTGAATACGGTTGAAACTAATCGTGGGTCTTCAAAGCCTTCTTTAAAAAATTCATCTACGAAATCCTGTGTTGGAATATTAAAACCATAACCTGCAAATTGTCCACGCGCTCTGGTGAATACATTTGTAAAAGTGCCTTCGTTTGCATTGTTTTTACCCCAGTTTCCGCCGGAGGCATTCATGTATTG
>JBBRDL010000206.1:0-4495 GCA_038203965.1 Chitinophagales bacterium
ACGGGTGATCCCAAGCGATTTGACAGAGTGGCCATGCTCGAAAAGTTATCCTACCAGGAAGCTATAGAGATGACTTATTATGGGGCAAAGGTGATTCATCCAAAAACGATCAAGCCGCTGCAGAATAAAGGTATTCCATTATATGTCCGACCTTTTGATCATCCGGAAGAATACGGAACAAAAATAGGCGACGTTGCAGGCCAGCGTCTTCCCCCAATCATTGTCGTAGAATCTAACCAGGTGTTGTTTCGCATCTCCACCAAAGATTTTTCATTTGTAGCTGAAGAAAACCTAAAGGAAATCTTTACCAGGATCGCTGACCTTCATATCAAGATCAACAGTATGCGCAATACCGCGATCAGTTTTATGATCTGTATCACCAATGATCCTTCCAAGATCAACCTGCTCGTCCAGGCATTGCAAGAAAGGTATGAGATCAACCTGCATGAACATATTGAATTGATCACCGTCCGGCATGCGGATGAGCCCACCTTACAGTTGCTGAAGCAAGGAAAGGAAATCTTATTCGAAGAGATTTATGGGAAGACGCATCAGTTTATCATCAAGAATTAATTCGCAATAGATGCCAGACGTCAGACTCGCAGACGCCAGACTCATTGCACGTATCTCTTTATTCCTGGCGCAGCCAGCAAATGCATTTGATCGTTCAAGTCTTCAGACTTGAATGCAATATTTCACGCGCCTCCCCTTGGTTGTCATGGTATATTTTTGCAAAGACACCTGACGCGTATGTTAAGGGTACAGTCTAAAGTCATATCAATGCAGTAGAAATCTTGAGCCAAATAGCCTATCCCTTTGCCGCTTGAATCGCATACATATGATTATGATTGTAGACAGAGGGACGGGTTGCAATCAAATTCAACTCCGTTAGACCCACTTCTTCAACTAACCGTTTAAACCGCTCTAGTGAAACCGGATTGGGCACCAATGGATGATTTGGTGTATCCGTATCATATTCAATCAGCACAAACCTGCCTCCTGGTTTTAAACCTGCAATCCACATCCATGGCTTTTCGCTCCCTAACCTTCGCTGAGCGTGAGCCATTTTTATCAAAACACAACTAATCTGTTGAATGAATGTGATCCTTCTCCAATAATGAGGATAAAGTATATGCCTGCAGGCAACTGATTATCTATCAATATTTGATTTCCATTTACATTACCAGATACCACCAGATTTGCCATTGAAGTAAAAAGAGAAAAGGTAAACTGCTTGTCTTCAGGAAGGTTTCGCAGTGTTAGCGTTTGACAAGAATAGCATGGATTTGGAAATATTTCCAGCACGGCAGATGTTGATTTACTTGACTTTACTGAAACAGCCATGCAATCAAAGTCATATTCTAATGCTCCGACATTAGTAGCTGAAGTTTGTCTATCAGCATAAACATAATCGTCCGATAATAACAAAAGAAAAGCAGGTGGTCTGCTATAGACCCAAGCCATATTTTCAACACATGGTGTGATGGAAATCAGTGAATCAGTGAGTAACCAGGTACTGCCTGAAAGATTTGGTCTTATGATGTCATCCGGTCCTTTGTAAGGATGATCTTCCACCCAAAGATTTCCATCAAAAGTGATATCCTTTGGTCCGGGATGTAGGGGATGAAAGACCATACTGACAGGTTTGAGCGTAGGATATTCTTCGATGTCGTACGTGAATATATTATTCGTGATCCGGACATTCTGAAGGTAGCTGTAATTACTGTTGAAGATGAAACTATACCCCGGAAAAAACACATTTACAAATCCAGTAGGTGAAACACCAGGCATGCCCAGGGTGCCCATAAAAGTATTATTGAAAATAAAAACATTGCGTATACAATTGACACCAGCAATTGCAGTGGCCCCTTCCCAAAACCCGATAGCACTTCCAATGTTCTGAAAGATGTTGTTATAGACATATAAGCTATCTACATTGAGGTATGTCTCCTCCGGAAAGCTGCAATGCGTTGCACATCCGTCAAACACTGGAAAGTTACCCTCATCGCATGATCCTTCATTAGCGATCAGTATGCCTCTGCTTGCCCAAATGGCTCCTGTATCAGCAGGACAATTTCTCCAGAATTCAGGCCCGATGCCTGGCGTATTATAGATCAGGTTATGATGCACAGTAATACGCGCTGAATTTTCATTGTAAAAATTGAGTCCGTTGTCATGCAGTATATTGCGGTACGCTTGCCCATTGCGGCAATTCTGAAAATTGAGTCCCTCCCCTCGCGTATAGGCTATCTCGCTATGATGAATGGTGCACTCCGTACTATTGTAAAATTTAATACCGCTTGGCCATTGACATGGCGAGGTCAGTACTTCACTCCCTGGTCTGCTCGAATAAAATGAAATGCATTCTCGTAATAGGATAGTATCCACATTGCGCAGCAGCATCGAGAATGACCCGACACTGTCGACTGTCACATTGTCGATCAGTACATGATGTTGCCTTCCATCCGCGCTGTTGCGGCCTAAGAGTATCCCAATGCCTGTGCTGTATTGCAGTCGAAGGTTTCGGATAAATATGTGGTTGCCGGAAAGCTGTAACAAATGGTCTGTAGCAAATTCATCAACTGTTCCACCGATAGTGACTTCTCCCAGCCCTTCAATACTGACATTTCTAAAGACATCTCCATGTTGCCATGTATTGACAAACTGACGGAATCCACCATGCGTGAAATAATGGCCTTCTTTTAACATGATCAAGCCATACGCATTGCCACCATTAATACCCGGCGTACCGTATGGCAATTTTTGGACTGCTACTTCGAAAGATCTTATAGGTTCTGTAAACGTGCCGGGTGCGTCATCATGACCATCTGGATCCATATATATCGTATCCGTGATGATGTATGGACCTTGATTGACTATTGGATCGGCAATTACAAATTGCGAAGTTAGTAGACATGGAAGAAGTAATAAAAGCAAAAATATAATAAGGCGCATGATGCAGCAACTTTTTTGAGAAAGACAAAGATAGAAATCGCGGGGATAGTAAAGTAGGGAGATATCAGAAGACACAAGTTAGCGCTACTTTAATCTTGGGGTTCCACATGAATACTAGTCCATATTTATTTCACTAGCATGACCAAAACCGTTTAGTCCTCATGAAAACAATGATTCTGACTTTGCTTTTTGGCCTAGTACACATCAGTCCTGAAATCCTAAAGACTAGGTAACTGCTAATCAATCACCCAATCAATCCCGCTGGAAGCTGGTAGCTGTAAACTGGTAGCCAAAAGCTATTTACCCTACCAAGTATTTCAAAAAATAGCGTCACTAAAAAATAAAGTCTATATTTCGGTTACCTCTTAAAACCGATTACACCAAATCAATGCACTTTTTAGGCGAAGGCCATTCCCATTCTATAACCAGCATGATGCGATGGACTGTGGTCCTGCATGCTTGCGGATGATCGCCTCTTACCATGGTAAGGAATATTCTCTCCATGATCTCCGGGACAGAAGTTACATAGACAAAGAAGGAGTCTCCTTGCAAGGCATCAGTGAGGCCGCCGAGAGCATCGGCTATCGCACGCTCGGTGTAAAAATTCCTTTTGAGGATGTCAGAGATATGCCCTCTCTTGCTGTAGCCCCTCTCCTATAATACCATGATCGGAGCCAAAGGAAATGGCATCAGTCAGGGCCAACGACAACGCATGCTGATCGCCAGAGCGGTGTATAAGAATCCTGAGTTTATATTTCTGGATGAAGCCACCAATGCGCTGGATGCGATCAACGAGGGGATCATCATCGATCATCTCAACCAATTTTTCAGAGGCCGCACCGTTATTATTGTAGCCCATCGGTTGAGTACTGTCAAACATGCAGATCAGATCGTGGTACTGGAAAAAAGAGAAATAGTAGAAATCGGCCGGCATGAAGAACTGGTGGCTAAGCGTGGCCATTATTACAATCTAGTAAGTAATCAATTAGAACTCGGCTAATACACGACACATGTCCGAACCAGAAGTACATCCTATCGAGATCAACCGCCGCTATCACCCAGATCGGCTGATGGATCTGATCGGTCATCCACCTGGCTGGCTGTTACATTCCGGCCTGATGCTGATAGGATTGATCACGGCAGTAATTTTATCAATATCATGGTTTATCCGCTATCCGGATATCATCGAGGCTCCGGTGATCATCACTTCCTTGTACCCTCCGGTACAGGTATTCGCCAATCAATCCGGTATCATCGATACGCTATACGTCCATGACCGAGATACTGTCAAGACAGGACAAATCCTCATGACCATAGATAATCCTTCGGAACTTGATGATATCACCACATGGAAGACTTGGCTGGAAATTCTGTTTAGCACAAATCGTCCTGACAGCCTGGTCGCTCAGCCTCCTCTACATCTGTCCCTGGGAGAACTCCATACCACGTATGCCGGTATAAGCCAGCAATACTACGAATGGTCCAGATGGGTCAAGGACAAACGAACAAATGAAAAAGTCCAGGCCTATCAATCCGAAAT
>JBBRDL010000207.1:0-4311 GCA_038203965.1 Chitinophagales bacterium
TATATAAGAATCATTAGTTCTTTTTTGGGTGTTATGCAATGACCACCTGCTTCTTCTTATGCGGATCCCTTTTGTGTAAGTGGTAGGTGGTTTTTTTTTGACTTTACGAGACACTATATATCCAGTTCCTGCCTTAAAAAGGCACCCGTATGGCTAGTGGGGTGGCTAGCGACGGTTTCAGGAGAACCCGAACACACTATGGAACCACCCTCTTTTCCCCCATTTAACCCTACATCAACTATATAGTCTGCCACTTTGATCACATCCATGTGATGCTCGATCACGATGGCGGTATTGCCACGATCCACCAGGCTCTGTATCACGTGCAGTAGGAACCTAATGTCCTCAAAATGAAGGCCTGTCGTTGGCTCATCCAGGATATATAACGTCTGTCCGGTATCCCGCTTCGCCAGTTCTTCCGCCAATTTGACCCGTTGCGCTTCACCCCCCGAAAGGGTCGTCGCCTGCTGCCCCAGGGTAATATACCCCAACCCCACTTCCTCCAATGTCTTCAGCTTACGGTAGATCGACGGGATGTTTTCAAAAAACTCAGCCCCTTGCTCCACCGTCATCTCCAGTACATCATTGATCGACCTGGCTTTGTAATGGATCTCAAGGGTCTCCCGGTTATACCGCTTACCCATACAAGTCTCACATTCCACGAGCACATCCGGCAGAAAATTCATCTCAATCACCCGCATCCCTGAGCCTTGACAAGTCTCACAGCGACCACCTTTTACATTAAAGGAGAACCGCCCAGGCTTGTATCCCCGGATCTTAGCCTCCGGAACATTGGAAAATAGACTCCGGATATCCGTAAATACTCCTGTATACGTAGCCGGATTTGACCTCGGCGTACGCCCGATCGGCGACTGGTCCACCTCTATCACTTTGTCGATATGCTCCATCCCCTTGATTTTTTCATAAGGCAGAGGACGTTCAAGGCTGTGGTACAGCTCTTTACGCAAAATCGGATACAAAGTTTCATTGATCAGGGATGATTTACCACTCCCCGAAACCCCCGTCACACATATAAAACACCCCAGCGGAATCTCCAGGGTCACATTTTTCAGATTGTGTCCAGTAGCCCCGGACAACACTATCTTTTTGCCATTACCTTTACGCCTGACCTCCGGCACCTCAATAGACCGCTTGCCATTGAGATATTTGGCCGTCAAACTTTGAGTCTTCATCACCTCAGCAGGCGTCCCACAAGCCACCAATTCCCCACCGTGCACTCCGGCCCCAGGCCCAAGATCAATAAGATAATCCGCAGCCAGCATGATATCCTTGTCGTGCTCCACCACCAATACACTATTTCCAATGGCACTCAATTCCTTCAATGACTTGATCAGCAATTGATTGTCCCGCTGATGCAAGCCTATGGATGGCTCATCCAGGATGTAGGTGATACCTGTCAATTGAGAGCCAATCTGGGTAGCCAGCCTCGTTCGCTGCGTTTCACCTCCTGACATCGTCCTCGAGGGACGGTTGAGTTGCAGATAATGGAGTCCCACTGTCACCAGAAAACCTAACCGGTCCCTAATTTCCTTTATGACATCCCGTCCTATCATCTTTTGCTTTTCCGTCAGGCGGGTTTCAAGACCTTCAAACCACTTTAGTAAATCCCCCAGGTCGATATTGGCCAGCTCTCCAATGTGCTGACCATCAATCTTGAAATACCTTGATTCTTTTTTAATCCTGTACCCTTCACAATCGGGACAGGGTGAAATCGTCATAAAGCCCTCTGCCCATTGCCTGATCTTCTCGCTGGTGGTAGTTTCGTACCATCGCTTGAGCATATTGACGATCCCTTCCGCTCCCAGATCAAAGACCAGATCATGTGGAAGATAGTTAGGAGCCGAGGTCATCCCCGGGCTACCCCCATGGAGGATCACAGCCATCGCTTCTGCCGGAATATCACCCGCCGGTGTAGCAAAGGTGAATTTATACTTTTTTGAAATCTGGCGTAACTGCTTAAAGGTGTGGTTGTCACGCACTTCACCAAATGGGGTAATGCCCATATCATTGATAGAACGTGAAGGATCGGGAATCACCTTGTCCATGTCTACCATGGTGACTTCGCCCAAACCATTGCAGGTAGGGCATGCACCATAAGGTGAGTTGAAAGAAAACGAATTTGGTGATGGTTCTTCGTACGAGATCCCTGACACAGGGCACATCAGGTGCCGTGAATACATCTTGGGGGTCTCTTCTCCTGCCTTCATCACCATGAGCATTCCCTCTCCCATCCGCAGCGCTGAAGAAAGACTGCTTGTGATCCGGGCCGTTTTGTCCGGTTGAACGGCCAGGCGATCTACGACCAGCTCGATATCATGGGTTTTGTATCTGTCCACCTGCATTTTGGGGCTCAGTTCGAGGATCTCCCCGTCGACGCGGACTTTGGTATATCCTTGTTTGCGCAACTGATCGAAGAGCTCACGATAATGTCCCTTTCTTCCTCGCACCACGGGCGCGAGGATCAGGATTTTGTCGTTGGCATAGTAGGTCAATACACTTTCGTGAATCTGCTCCTCTGTGTATTGCATCATTTTTTCGCCTGTGACGTAGGAATAAGCTTCTCCGGCACGTGCGTATAGAAGGCGCAGGAAATCATAGATCTCAGTTATCGTACCTACCGTAGATCTTGGATTCCAGCCTGAGGTCTTTTGCTCGATGCTAATGACGGGGCTGAGGCCGTCGATTTTTTCTACATCGGGACGTTCGATTCCACCTAGGAATTGGCGGGCGTATGCAGAAAACGTCTCGAGATAGCGGCGTTGGCCTTCGGCATAGATGGTATCAAAGGCAAGGGATGATTTTCCGCTTCCGCTTATCCCGGTGATGACGACCAGTTTTTCGCGGGGTATTTTCAGATCGATGCCTTTGAGATTATGCTCCCGGGCACCTATGATCTCGATCCAGGCGTCTTTATCTTCTTGATGTTCTGTTGCTGTGGGTTTCTTTTTAGGACTGGCCATGTGTGGTTTAAAAAGGGAACAAAGGTACGGGAAAAGCAGGGAGAGAAAAGTGAAGAATGATGCTTCGACCTTCTAATTCTCATCCTTGGGCTACAGCTCAGCAATCAAATAAAGAATGAAAAATGGTATATGAAGTTGGGGCTAAGGCTGAGAAGAAGGCTGAGGTTAAGGAAAGTTTTCCACAGTCGAGGAAGGTCTGTGGCTTTCTGAGGTGACGCACTCTTTGCGACTTTGCGGCGTCGCGGCGTTGCGGCGTTGCGCGAAAATATTATTCAAATGGCCAAAATAAATTTTGAAAATTCAAACCTAAATCCCTATATATGACATAATTTGTCAACAACAATGATGTCAAAAGAAAACCTGGGCGACTTACTCCGGAGATTAAGGCAAGAACAAAAGCTGCCCTTGCGCAAAGTGGCGGCCATGCTGGATATCGATGTGGCCATTCTCAGCAAGATGGAGCGTGGCGAGCGGAAACTGAACAAAGAGATCGTCTTGAAACTGGCAGAGATCTATCATCACGAACCGGATGAACTGGTCATCATGTACCTCAGTGAAAAGATACTGTACGAAATCGGGGATGAGGAGTTGGCATTGAAAGGTTTGCTTGCAGCGGAGGGAGAAATGAGGTATAGGGCTCGACCTAAAGAGCTGTCAAAAGAGGAGGTCATCAGCCAATTCAAAGATTATTTTGAAACACAACCCTTGGCTTCCAAAGCCTGGTTGTTTGGTTCAGTGGCCAGGGGTGATAATACACCAGAAAGCGATATTGATATATATATCGATGTTCCTGCAGAAGTAACATTTACCCTATTCGATCTTGCAGAAATTCAGGAAAAACTGCAAAACTTATCTAATAAAAAAGTGGATGTTGTCATGCTAAATGGATTGCGTCCTGCAATGAAAGCGCGTATTGAAAATGAAATGATTCTTATTTATGAAAAAAGATAAACCCACCAGCCAGGAGAGAGTAGAGCATATATTGCAAGCCATTGAACTCATCAATAACTTTACACAACCTCACTCTCTTGAGACATTTCTACTTGACGAGAAAACGATCTCTGCCAGCCTGTATCAATTTGCGATCATTGGTGAAGCTACACGTCATATCGACTATGACATACTTGAAAAATATACTTATCCATGATATAAAATCAAAGCTTTTAGAAAGTTTATTCTTCATGAATATCATGGTGTAACAGCCCCCTAAACATTCAGACATAGTTACAAAAACATTTTTGTAATTATGAACATGAAAACCACCGAAAATGGTACCCGTAAATTCACCAAAGAAGAGAAACTTCGCATTCTGAAGGAATCCAAGTTGAAA
>JBBRDL010000208.1:0-4296 GCA_038203965.1 Chitinophagales bacterium
GATGGCAGTGCCATCGCCATCATAGCAGGAGTAGAGCCATACACCTATCTATGGTCCACTACTGATACCGATCAACAAATCACAGGCCTTGGTGCAGGTGACTATGCTGTGACAATCACAGATGGCAATGGATGCATCTCCAGCGATGTGATCACGCTCGTCGAGCCGGATGAATTAATGATGGGCTTTGAAGTTTCAGAGCCGGGTTGTTTTGATCAGACACTCGGTGTGATAATGGTCAATGCACTCGGCGGTGTGCCACCTTATAATTATGCAATTGATGGTGGTCTGTTTCAAGACTCACCGATCTTCAATGCACTTGGAGATGGCATTTATCAGTTGACCGTCATGGATGTAAATGGTTGCACAGCTGCAGACATTATTTCCATAAATGTTCCGCTGATGATCCATGTTGATCTGGGTGCAGATCAGACTTTCAATGTAGGAGACACCACTATCCTCGAAGCGATCGTCAATCTTCCTTTTGATTCTATCTCCACCATACATTGGAATGGACTTGATACAAGTGCCTGTGCGAATTGTTTGACACAGATTGTTGCGCCGGTAATTACGACTGCGTATTCAGTGACAGTGACATCTGTTGATGGATGCATTGATTCAGATTCAATGAATTTGTCGGTCATTACGAAACAACATTTATTCATTCCAAATATTTTTTCACCGAATGGTGATGGTATCAATGATGTTTTGCAGATCAGTGCGGATGATGGTGTACAAGAAATTTCCATGATGGAAATATTTGATCGTTGGGGAAATCTTGTTTTTGGTTTTGAGCACAAACATCCGGATGATCCTGCGGCACATTGGGATGGATTTTTCCAAGGACAGATTTTGAATCCTGGGGTGTTTACGTATCGTGTAGTGGTTGTTTTTTCAGATGGAGACAGGAGGATCGTGTACGGGGATATTACCCTGATACGGTAGCATAGAGCGAGGAAGCATATCGAAGCGTAGCGGAGATCCCGCTTGCTGCGAAGCCGAAAAGCGGGAGAGCTTTTGGTTGCGGAGAAAACTCCATCCAACGGCCTCTCAATTGGTATTACGTTGGTTGGCGGAGAAAACTCCATCCAACGGCCTCTCACCTGGTATTACGTTGGTTGGCGGAGAAAACTCCATCCAACGGCATCAAGGCCTGGTATATGGGTGGTTGGCGGAGAAAACTCCATCTAACGGCTTTTCGGATTGGTATTTCAACGGGTATTTCTTTTTGGGGTTTGCCATGAGCAAAAAACCTGGCCCCCTGGCCAGGAATTGAATTGCCACGGCCTTTCAAGCCGTGGGGCTCATGGAAATGGGGTGAACCAAGAACATGATTCTCACCGGCAGCCCGGAGGCTACAAACGCACCTACCAAATAGATCATGGCATCACTGATTTTCAAGTCGGCAGGCACCGCCTGCACAAAAAACGAGCATAATACGTCTGGCATCTGCGAGTCTGGCATCTGGCGTCCATTTTGAGCGTCTGGCATCTGCGAGTCTGGCGTCTGGCATCTTAGTGGAGAGTCTGGCATCTCAAATCTCATATACCTCTACTGTTAAAGTTTCAGGAAATTACCATTCCCTATTGTTTTTCCTAAGTTTTCATATTATATTTGAAAACAGGTTCTCACCCCACTAAAAACCAAAACGTCTTGAGAACTCATTATTTATCGGTTCAATTATATTTCCTTAAAGAGCTATTTGGGCGTAATCTGCCTGTAACAACCCATGAGTTATAGCTTGCTTTGGCGGACTCGGTCAAGGCAGGGAAAAGGATCACAAATATCTTCTGATTCTTTAGAGCATTACGTTTATAAATCAATTCAGTTAACAAAGAGCACCAGCCTCTTTGCCTCGATAGCTAATTGAGGCCAGTGCTCGCAACAAATAATAAAATGAAAAATAGTAAAATATTTCCGATTCTTATACTTTCACTGGCATCTATGTTGATAAATATCTCATGTGAGCAGGCTACAGAACAACACAACTCAATTCTCAAACGTAATGATGATGTAGCACTAACTACCCGCAGCGACTGCGAGGAATGTCCGGGTGATGATGAATGCTGTTGTGCCGTATGGGGACAACCAGGATATCCAGATGCAACGCTTCAGTTTTGTGGAACTACAAATGGAATGTCAGCATGTTCAGGGGCTGCGACGGGTAATTGTCCGTCCTTTTCGGGTGGAGGACTTTTTAGAACACTAAACACAGACACTCCAAGACAATCATTTTGTGTCGGAGAAAATTCACCGTTTTATGTTCGAAATCTTTCTGGGACGACTACTGCATATATCATTATTACTTGCCAAGCAGATCTGACCGCTCCTGATACTATGTGGTTACAAATTGCACCAGGCGCATATAGGTATATCGAAACTAATAATACATGTGAAATATCGACTTGTGAATGAAAGGCCAGTAAATATTCATGAGGAAGAGAGATATAAATCCCATCCTTTCTTCTTTTGCTTATATATTGAATTAAGATTGTACAAGATCAGTACATGGCAAGTACTGATCTTGTACTTATTTATGCAACCAAGTGACAAAGTAAACTTACAAACCTATTATTCATTTGGAGATATTCAATATTTTAGAATTGAATTAGAAAATTTGCAGTGTGGATGCACTGTTGAACCTCAGGGTATGACAACTGAATATGCAAATGGAATTTCTTTTTGTCCTGATGGAAATTTTTATACTATGGATGGCCCTTTCCTACTTGATTTTGATTTAATTACAGGAAACACAATTCAGGTTGCCGAATGGCCTCTTGGACCGAATCCCCAAATGGAAGGAATTGTTTGTATCTCGGATAGTATTATATATTGTATCCAAACCGCTACAGGAAATTTATACATGTGGAATATTAATTCTGGAGTTGCTGTCGACTTGGGTTCAACCGGATTCATTCCATGGGAGGGATTATCAATAGTAGACGGACAATTCTACGGTGCTTCACCATTTGGTATAATGCACATTGATATTACTAATCCAGCTAATAGTTCACTTGTGGTACCAAATAGTATGTATCCATATACTTTTGATAATCCTACAGCAAGCTCCTATTGTAACACAATAATTGCTATAGGTTCTGATCCGAATGGCCCGGATATCCTTGTGTCAATCAATTTGCTTGATGGTGCAATTACAACACTATGCCAGGTTGGCGAATCTATTACACATACGGCTACCATTCTAGAGCATATTCCTCCTGAAAATTGCGACAACACCCTCGACCTCGACTGCAACGACAGCTCGGGTGCCACAGATGCAGATTATAATTCCTCCACAGTGACTTGCCTCATGCGTCAAGCCACCGTAGCAGATGAAGATGTACGTATGTTCTATGACGCCATCATCTCAGAGTTGACGATCCGGGTCACAGGATTTGTACCGGATGGATTGGGAGAGGTGATCGATATCACCGGCAGTATACCAGGTATCGATGTTTCCGGACAAGGAACTGATGTCCTCACACTGAGTAATGCAGGTGGCGCGAAGTCCACTGACTTTATCGATGCATTGCATCTAGTACGCTATATAAATTCAGCATTCAATCCTACTGGTGGACTGCGTACCATCGAAGTACAATTTACAACCGAATCCGGTTCTATGAGCAATGTAGCCACTGCCTTTATCCAAGTCACGGAACTACCACCCTTGGTCGCAGATATCGGTCCTGATCAGATCATCTGCGAGGGCACAACGGCTACTTTCGATGCCGGTAGTTTTCCGGGAGCCGTGTACCAATGGTCCAGTGGACCGATGACACAAACTATCACCACTGTTATCAATGGTCAGTATATCGTGACGGTGAGTGATGATTCACATTGTCCCGGCACAGATACTGCTCTGCTGACTACCATACCAGTTATCACTATAGCGCTCACCGGCGACAGCACGATCTGCGACAATCAGTCCGCCACCCTCACGCTCAATACGAATGCAACATTCCCAATCACCGTGGAGATACAAGCGGATCCGGGATCACCTTTTGTATTTGATGATGTGGTCGGTAATTATTCTTTCATAGATCTGCCTCAAAACAATACCACCTACACGATCACCTCGGTGGTACCATCACAAGAAGCATGCATCACTATCACTGATCCTGAACAAGTCGTTGAAGTGTTTCCAACGTATGCACACTTTTTTGATGTCTCTATCTGTGATGGTGATTCGGTATGGCTTGGTTTTTACTGGGAGACAGAAGCAGGGGTGTATGTAAATACATTCAACACAGAACATGGATGTGATAGCATCGTCACGACAAATATCTCTATTCTGCC
>JBBRDL010000209.1:0-4287 GCA_038203965.1 Chitinophagales bacterium
GATATTAGGGTGGAATTGCAAATTCCACCCAGCGCCAAACTGAACTTCAAAGTGGATGATGAAAAACTACGCCGAGAGGGGGGAATTTATGTTTGAATCCGGCCAGTTGGATTACATCATCCACGAGGAAGGTCGGGCAGCTTATGAAAATTCGGCATTCCAGTACGAATTCTTCGTCAAGGATCACCTGGGCAATGTACGCCAAGTGGTCCGTGCTCCTCAGTCAAATCTGCGAGTGGCTACTATGGAGCCCGAGCATGCAGTCGAAGAAGAAGAACTCTTTCAAAGTATCAAGGAAAGCAGACAGGGAGCTGCAGAACATAATAAAACTCCGGGAGGATATGCCACAGCTTGGCTCAATGCAGATCGAGGAAGGATATTGGGGCCATCCAGGTCACAGGAGATTCAAGAAGGAGACAGCATAGAGATTGGTGTCTTTGGAAAATACGTTGATCCCAAAAAAATAAGACTGAGTCCAGCGACCTTTGCCCGAACTGGCATGGATAGAAAGATTATCCGCACCTTGGGAGAATACGGTCAAAATCTTGCCGCCGCTCCCAATGAATTTGCGATAGCCAATGTAATCGCCTTGGTCATCGGCGAGCTGAATCAAAAACCGGCTCCCGAGGCCTATATGGCCTATGCCTTGTACGATTCCGACAGTAATCTATACGAGCAGGGAAAAGTCGTCTTGAGTAAAAAAGCCCGAAACAAGCATGAGGAACTGGTCCAGAAAATCGCCATCAAAAAGGATGGCTACATCGAGACCTTCTTGGTAAATGAAACTAGTGAAAACGTCTGGTTCGATCAATTCCGAGTGATGAGCACAGGACCAATTATCGTGCAGGAAACCCACTATGATCCCTGGGGCTTGGAGATCAAAGAATTGGGCTTTCAGTACGGTGGCATAAAGGTGAATCCCTATCTTTATAACAGCAAGGAAGCAATCGGCCACCTTGGGATAGAACTGTATGACTACGGGGCGAGGATGTATGATCCGGTCATAGGAAGGTGGAGTGTTGTTGACCCGTTGGCAGATCATCCCAAGCAAATTGGAATGTCTCCATATAGTGCTTTTTGGAACAATCCTATACGATACAATGACCCAGATGGAAGGTGTCCCGAATGTGAGGAAAATGTAATAGACCCAACAGACGGACAAAGCTATACATCCACGGGAGGTGCGGACTACACCTTTGGCAATGGCGAATGGACAAGACAGGGAGGAATGCTAAATGAAGTAACTGTAACAGCTCAAAAACCATCGTTATTGGAAAAAGGGTATTACAGAGGGCAGGCTGCGGCTCAGGATGCCTGGAACAGCCCTTTGGCAAGAGCTTATGTTCCCGATTTTGTTTCAGTCGGTGGCGGTTTTACAGGGATTGCCTTAGTGGGTGGTGGCACTAGTTTAGAGGCGAACTGGGTGCTTCGGGGACCAGAAGCATCTTTACTGCCAGCTATTACCACAACTCAAAGTGTTGGAGGTGGATACTCCATCGATGCAACCCTAAATATTGGAAGAGCCAACTATTTGGGGCCAGTTAATGAAATAAGTAGAAGTATGCTCCAGACCAGTATAGGTGATGGGCAGGCCACTATTTGGGGTTCTGGCGGCGTTGCTGCAGGTGGTAAGATTGGTGTAACTGGCTCTTATACACCTACTGATGGAGGTTATGGGATTGTAGGCGGGCAGTTAAATATTGGAGCTGGTTTACCCGCAGGTCCATTGCCTGCAAATGCAGCAGGAGGTGTAAGTAATACGTTTATTCTTTACGATTTTCATAAAAAAAGAAAATGAAGGGATTATTGATAGTTGGTATATTTATTATCATTCTACTCGTGCCAATAGGGATTTGGATGCAAATGCAGGGTAAAGAGAGAGGAAGAAGACATTTTGAAACTTTCTATTCTGCAGAGATTGACTCCCATATTGAGTCTGTTAGAATTGCTTACAAGGGTACAGGAATGAAATTGAGTGATGGCCGGGAATTTGTTTTTTATCCATTTACAGATCAGGATTTAAATGAAGGTAATATTTTTAATTATACAGCTGAAAAGGAAGATAAGGTTGTCAAAAAGGCTTACAGTGACACTCTGTATTTAATTAAAAATGACAAGAAATTAGCATACACCTTCAAGAAGTTTTAATCTATAAAACCCGGCAAGTCCGGGTTTTTGCTTTATAGAGCAGCTACATTTTTCTGGAAAAAGTCTTTGAATTTTTTGTTGGTGAGCATCTTGTCGATCAGCTTGAAGATGGTCTGCCTGTCGTCTTCTTCCAATTGCTGGATAAGCCTGAGCTGTTCGACGGCTGTCTTGTCCTCGATGACGACTTCGGATGGGATACCCCCGTCATAATGAAACAGATTTCTTTCAAATGAATGCCAGGCAGTGAACGGAATTGCCCTGAATCCATGAAGGTTTTTTGTCAGATGAAAAAGAAAAAGTCAGGTGTTTTTTTCTATCTTGGCCAACGGAAGTGCAACGGCATTCTGGAAGCGTTCTTTGACCGGTGGGCCGTGTAGGAAAAAGTGGAGCTGGGGTAAAAAACCGTACAGAGGTTTTTGAGTGTGGATCCCATGGCAGATCAAAGAGAATGGTTATCTCCATATAATTATGTTCAGAACAATCCGATGTTGAGAGTGGATCCCGATGGGATGTTGGATGAATACAACTTTAATGTTGATACCGGGGAGTTTGACTGGATTAGTGATAAAGGAGGGGATGAACGCCAGTATGTAAATGTAGTCAACAATGAAGGTGACTTACTAGGCGAAGGAAGCGTTCAGGGAAGTGAAGTTTATGCATATAGACTTAGAGAAAGCGTAGTGTTGACAAACTTTGATGCAGAGTTCGACGACAGATCATACAATCGGGAAAATGGCTACCAATATTCTTCAGGTGATTTTCAGTTAAGAAATGAATATAGGAAGACAGATAATGTATTTGGCAGGTTTATAGATAAAGCGGAAGGAGCTGGAAAGGCAGTGCCGATTTCATTAAGAGAACACGAAATGAAATATGGTTACTTAACCAGCAGGCTTATGATGATGGGGACTGCAATTGAGTCAGGTTTAATGCTCGCAGATCCTTTAGGTAAACCATTTTCAGTAGGAGGCTCAAGGTATTTTTCTCGGACTGTTGGAGTAAGTGGGTCTCAGGGAGCTAAGGCTCTGACAAATGCGAATACGGGTTGGAATTCCTTCTTAAAAGCAAATACAGGGAAATATAGTGGAGCTGGTTGGCAAAGAAGAGCAGCCGCTGATTATTATAAATCTTCATTTTATAAAAAATGAGAGAAGTATTATTCATAAGTATCGTTTGCTTTTTTATGCTAAGTTGTTCGGGAGAATATTTGGATATAAAAGGTATGGTCATTGAGAGTCATGTAGTCCCTGGCTCCAGAGGATACGGATTTAGGGATGTTGCCGAAGTTAGATATGAAATAGAGGGGAAAATCGATACAATAACAATAATGCATACCGGAACCAAGCTGGATACTGGAGATTCGGTACTATTCAGTTTGGATTTGAAAAATCCCAAGGAATCTAAATTAAAACAAGTAGTATATAGATATGATGGCTCAGAAGCGTATATACCCCTTGATACTTCCAAAGAAAAACTATCTCAATATCACGCTATAGATAAACAGCCATTGTTTGAAGGAGTAACCAATTATGTAGATAACGATAGTGTGGTACAAGGTTTTTTGAAAGAAGAATTGCGCAGTATCCAAAAAACAATCCCGAATCGAATAGGGCTCTACCTTATAATTGATAAAGATGGTAAAGCAACCTTGGGAAAAGTTTATGACTCAGATGTAGCCACCGAAAAAAATCTTAGAAAAGTTATAGATAGAATGCCTTTGTTTGAACCTGGGGAACATAAGGGTAAAAAAGTAAAGGTATCCTACTTAGTAGAAATTAACTAAACAACAAAAGCTCAGCGATGTCCGGGCTTTTTGTTTTACAGCGCAGCGATACTTTTGACTTTAGCCGCCTTGATAAAAGCATCGATGGTGGCGAAGACGAGGGACTTGTTCTCGGGATCGAGGTTTTGGATCTGCCTCTAGTGGAAGCAAACTCTTCCTTTTTTTATTTCCCAGAATAGCTAACTCGGTAAATGACATTTGCCATATCATCTGAGATCAGCAAACTGCCATCAGGCATTTCCTGAACATCTACAGGTCTTCCCCAAGCTTCTTGAGTTGCTTCATTGAGCCAGCCTGAAATAAATATCTCTTCACCGGTGACGTTAGAGTCGGGACCTACTTTTTCCAAAGCCACG
>JBBRDL010000210.1:0-4261 GCA_038203965.1 Chitinophagales bacterium
CGTGGCAATATGTCTTGCCTGATCCCTGATCCCCATCGTGCCGAAAGCCCATTCCAGGTCTTCTGTTTGTTCAAATTTGGAAGCCTCCGGCAGGAAATTGCGCTGACAAATAAAATGTGCCAGTGTTGGATCTTCGTCCTGCAGGAACCGAATGACAGCATCAATCGTATCAATATAACTCTGACGCAGAGCATATATTCGCCGGGCGTTTTCAAAGGCTAGTGTTGCGTTATCACTGGCTGCAGCAAATAACAATTCGAGTCCTCCTTCAGAAAACAACCTCAGAATAGTTTCTATACCGAGATCGACCTGGTTGGAGATGATTCCTTGCGTATTGAAGTATCCTTTGAGGTAGGCAGTCGCTGGATAAGGGGTATTAAGCTGGGTAAAGGGTGGGCTGACAAGTAGTATTTTATGCTTCACTTAATACGATATTATGGTTAAATATAACCAAGGTACCCGAAACCTCAGCTGTTATGATAACCAACGACATACTAAAACCCTGATGCCCTGTGACTTAATCGCTAAGCAGCTAAATTCTCTTCGTCATAAGACTAGTAAGTATTTTTTCTCCTTCGATTGGCTTAAAAAACTTTTTTTCTATGGACAGCATTCATATGCAGGAGAATCGGGAGAAACTTTCCATCTATTGCTTTGTCATTACTAAGGTATTCTTGTACACATCTGCGACTGCATTTATATCATAAACATTATACGTCCAAATCTGGCTTTCTGATTGGGTGCATTTCACTTTTTCGCTTTTGGCGCTCATTGGATATCAAGTAATCTATGAAACATCTGATTTTCTAACTCTTCCACATTGTTAAATATCACTTCGCCGACCAGGTGCGAAAAACTGAAATTCACCCTTCTGATTCGTTCTTTTGCACATCGTAAACTTGTGTATCTTCAAAAAATATACCCGAAGGCATACTAACAATAACCACTTTTTCAGGATTGTATTGATAATACCATTCAAAATCCACATCATTTCCAAATACATTACTTTTTATACCAGTACCATCTTGATTAAATTGAATGTCATAGACTGAAACTGATTCACCATAAACGGTATCTGACCGAATTTCCTGAACTGAATGTTTAACTTCCCAAGAACCAATTATATTGTTTCTTAATACATCAAAACTATTATCACCCTTCCCGCATGTAACCATATCTGTAGGAGTATCACCTGTTTCTGGATTTATAGTCCAAGAATAAGTATATACTGGATCAATATAAGTTCCAGTATGGCAGGGTGGCATATTAACAGAAATCTCAGTTACTGTAGCTGTTACTACAATTGGTGTCCCATCCCAAGATATATTAATACTTAGTAAAAGAGGATTAGAAATAAATATATCAACTACTTCCAATGGATTATATGGATTTTCCATGACTGAAAAAGAAACAATGGCTTTTTGCATATTGGTTCCATTTGGAAAGGTGGCGAAAGTTGAATTCGTGCTGAAGTAAATAACATAATCTGCACCAGGAAACTGTTTTAGAAATATACCCTTTGAACAAATTGCTTGATCGACATCACCAAAACGTATTGAAAAATATACATCTGAGCCTGAGCAGGCTTTAAATGTTGAGATATATGGCAAATAAATTAATTACCCAAATTTAAATTCAATAATTTGTCTTTATAGTGAAAAATATTTTAAAACGCCTTTTACTTATTCAAAAGTAAGGAAAATATTCGTCCAATCAGATAATCCACTTTTTTATCGCTCAATCCATTCGACTTCTGCACCAGACTTTTAAACAACAATACCCGATCCTTTGGAGGTCGGCCTCCATTGCCTTATGGGGGTTTTGATCTTGTTTATTCGGATATCCTTTTGAATTCTTCAAAAATAATTGTTTGTCCAGTGGAGGCAAGCGGGTCTTCAAAAAATCCAGATTGATTCCTAAACATCATATCTTCAAAATACGGACTCTAACCAGATCAGACTTACCCTTTCTCCCTATCTTGCCTGATAAAGACGACTTCCATATGAAATCTCTATACTTTCTTTTCCTGCTCATGCTTGCTAATGGTAGCTTATTTGCCCAATCTGCCATCATGCCGGCCCAGACCAAGGCTGCTATCCAGGTGATCCAAAAAGACCTCGGGAGCAATCGAAGTCAAATTTCGTCAGTCGCGAAAGACTTCTACCCTATTTACACGTCCGGAGACAATCTGATGATCGCGGTGCTTTGCAAAGTCAATGATTCCTTTCGAAAAGAAAATGCATTACAAGCAGGTTTTGAGGTGGGCGCCGTCATCGGACCAATCGTGAGTTTGCGTATTCCCTTGCACAGGCTGGATGCTAATTTCTCTTTTCCCGGTATAGAATATCTTGAAGTAGCAGAAAAAATCGCACCAGAACTTGATGGCGCCATCATCGATACACGTGTCAATCTGGTACATAAAGGCGAAGGTCTCCCTCAACCCTACACTGGCAAAAATGTAATGCTTGGCGTGGTAGACTGGGGCTTTGATTATACACATCCGATGTTTTATGATACTACACTCGACCATACTCGAATCTGGGCAGCATGGGACCAGGTTAAAAAAATAGGAACACCGCCAGATGGATTTTCGCATGGAGCAGTGTACACAGGACCTGATGAGTTGGCTGCTGCCCAGCACGACACCGTATCCCCACTGACGGACTATCATGGCACCCATGTCGCCGGCATCGCAGGTGGAAGTGGAGGCGGCACCATATATCGTGGTGTAGGTTTTGAGGCCGACCTGCTTTTTAGCCAGATGCGTAATGATGTCAGTAGTGCAATCGATGCCTTCCAATGGATGTACAACCATGCACAGGGCGCCGGAAAACGTCTGGTCATCAATAATAGCTGGGGTAATTACAGATTGTTTCCGTTAGATGGTACCTCGCTGATGTCACAGGCTATTGATGCATTAAGTGATCTTGGAGTGGTCTTCGTCTTTAGCGCAGGAAATAATGGTGATATCAATTTTCATCTGAAAAAGAACTTTGATAATGATTCCATTCGAACTCGTATTATGGGCTTCAACTATAACAGTGACCAGGATCTCTGGGGACAATCTGTAGGTATGTGGGGAGAAGCTGGGAATGACTTTTCTGCTCAAGTGCGGATACTCAATGAACAAAACGAGCTTGTCGGTCAGACCGCACTGTTTAATACGGCGACAGCGACTCCATACCTGGACACTTTTTTGGTTGTCGGAATGGATACGATCGTCTATCATGTCACGACGGACGCAGCTCATCCGCTTAACGGCCGGCCGCAGATGACCATAGACATTCAAAACGAAAATGCAGCACTGAAGAAAATCCTCTATGCAGAAGCTGCATCAGGTACTCTTCATTTCTGGAATACACGATTGACCGTCTATGGTATTGGCAACTGGGGATATGGATTTACAGCACCTGCTCCCGGGTATGTGTCGGGAGACAAGAATTATGGTGTTGGCCATCCGGGAGTGACGGGTAGTGTCATCACTGTGGCGGCGCATGAAACCAACTTTCATCTGACCGGCTTTTCAAGTTATGGGCCACGGATGGATGATGTATTAAAACCAGATCTCTCTGCTCCGGGTCAGAATCTGTGTTCTTCCTTTAATTCATTTTCTTCTGTAAACTTTACTCCTGTTACGACGACTACATTCAATGGAAGGGAATACGAATTTGTCCGACTGAGTGGAACGAGTATGAGTGCGCCTATGGTAGCCGGGGTTGTGTCCCTATTGCTAGAAGCAGACCCATCGCTCTCTACAGCGGAGATCAAGGATATCATAACACAATCAGCGCGCAATGATGCCTTGACTGGCAATATCGGCCCAGAGGGAAATGTCCGATGGGGACATGGAAAATTGGATGCTCTCTCCGCCATTCAACTGGCGACCGGCACAGCACTAGAACATATCGATGGTATCCAATACAATCTTTTCCCAAACCCTGCGCAGGATGAGCTATATACCGATATGATACTGGAGGGTGATGAAACTTATAGGATAACAGGACTGGATGGAAAAGTCATCAGATCAGGAAATTTTACAGGCCGATTGTCGATAAGCGAAATAGCTGATGGAATATATTTTCTGCAGGTAGAACAAAACAAATCAACACACGTCTATAAGATGGTTGTTGCCAGATAACATTTGCAGATGTTCAATTGTATGGATTCATACTATTTATTTAGGAAGATTGTATCCAACAAACCGGCGTGGTGCCTGTCATCCATCAGTTGCCAGAACATAATGCCCCCCAACTGTTTGTCA
>JBBRDL010000211.1:0-4009 GCA_038203965.1 Chitinophagales bacterium
TAAAAGTTATTGAAGTGATTGCCACTTCCACAAAGAGTTTTGATGACGCAACGCATAACGCGGTAAAAGAAGCGTCGAAGTCAGTGAAGAATATTCGTTCGATCTACATCGAAAATATGAAAGCGCAGGTGGAAAACAATACGATTTCCTCTTATGCCGTGAATGCTAAGATTTCTTTTGAAATTGGGGATTAAATTTTAATGATCTCCAACTAAAGGGTCGTTAAACCATTGTATTGATTTCTCGATGTACTCTACTGGGACTTCGCGGCCTACGGGATATGAGACAAAGTCTTGTCCGGGAACGAAAATCATACCGTACAATTCACGGACGTCTTCTGGCGTGCACCAGCCATCTGTTTCGTCCATCAACATCAGGAAACTGTTGGACTGAATGCGACTTGCAAAAGTTGGAGAATCCACGGCAATCAACCCCGGTTCTCTAAGGATAGGTGTAATTCCGGCAATGGCTGTTTTCAATCGATCATCGATGGCCGTCGACCATCCTCCCTTCTTGGGCGAGCGCGCCCTGGCGGTCGAGCTCGAGGTTGAACTGCTGGAAGAGCAGCCCTATCGCCCCTTTATCCGTCAAACGCTCCAGGAAGTGCCAGATGGTCTTGCTGTCGGGCACCCGGTCGCTCAGCAGGAGGACAAGGAACCGCTGAAAGCTTTTGCAGTCGACAATCTGGAACTCCATCTGGTCGTCAGCGACGTGATTGCCCCAACTCCAAACAATGTTAAGTCTGTCGTGGCCGTCAGGATGTGTGGTATCTTTAATCCCGGACCAGGGACTGACCTTGGACGGCTCATTAACATTTTATCCATCTTATCATGAACAGCGATCAAAACAGAGATAAACAACAGGATCAAAATCAGGAAGCGCAAAAAGCCCTCGAAAAAGATCAACAAATGCAATCTCAGGACAAGGAGCAGCAACGCAGAGCGCAACAGAAAGAAGCTCAAAAACAAACCCATGAATTAGAACAACAAAGGCCGATCAAGGACCGTGACAAGCCGCGGTCTGAGGTTGACAGTGAAAAGACAGGTTCACGACCTACCAATGAGGAGGCAGATGGTTCGCAATGATGTTATTACAATTTGTTCGCAGGAAGTCGTGATGGCTTCCTGGACTACTTGGTCAACATTAGGAGATTCTATCCACCAGAATGATTTCTGATATATTTTTTCAGGCGTACCTGGAGAGATGTAAAATGAACATTAAAATCATTCAAGTCTCCGCACAAAAGTTCCCCTCACCCTTTGTGATAGACTGAAGTACCAAATCCAAACTACACCAGCCAGAAGTACCTTAATCAGGTCACCCCATTCACTGTTAGAGTATTCTACATCATCAACAAAGTTTGCCCCAAACAGCATGATGAGCGTCAGTAAGGAAATATGTCCGGCATATTTGAGAGAAACGAGTTTTGGCACTGTGCTGCGCCGCTGAAAAAAGAGGATGGCAAACGTGATCGAGAAGAGCAACAAAATGATATTAAATATCAGCTGTACCGACATGAACAGAGACGACGTAATATTTCCAGCGCGCATAAAGCCTGTCCAATGCACCGGATTGAAAAAGAGATCAAAAATGAAAATTTGGTAAATGAGGATAAATGGTGTCAACACCACACCAATTGCGAAAAGCACCAGCCATCCGCCTATGGGAAGTCCGTCCTGATTTTCCGTAAGGAAAATCGCATCGGGCTCATACCTGTAGAGTTTGACCATACACCATAGACCGAATAATATCGTGAAGATGGTAATCATAATTGGCGTCCAGGCTGTGGCACCTTCCTCTACCACGTAGTCCAAATCATAAATCAGTTGAAATGACAGGTTGTCCCTGATAATCTGATGGTTTTTAAGGTACGTGGTGATGTTTTCAGCCGGCACGTAGCTGGAAAGTGTTTTGTAGGTGTGCTTTGACCGCACTTCGTCATTCTGATAGCGCAGGCTGTGCGAATAACTGTATTCGCTTCCTGCAATGTCAAGTTCCTCCTCCTCTACGTTCCAGAATTCGGGTAACCTGATGATCGTTTCGTGCGCAAAATGCGTGGGATAATTGAGTTGATAAGGCGCTGGATTTCGTTGGCTGGATTTAGAAACACCGGTAAACTGATCAAGTCCAAGAACATAAAACTCAGTGATCAGCATGTTATCGAGGGTATCCCACATTTCGGGTATTTGATAATACTCTGTAATGTGCAGGAAGTTCAAATCGCGGTCGTCAAGCACTTTCATGGGAAATTCTGCGGAAATGGCGGGGTACAAATTGCCGTAATAATCTATAAAGTATTCCTGAAGATTATCAAGACTGTTACCAGAGATTTGCTGCCGCATAATGTCGGCTTCCACACCGTGATACTTGGTGCTTACCATCAGGCTGGATCCTTCGCCTTTCTGCTGAAGGACGAACAGATTTTCCTCCTCAATCATCGAAACTGTGTTTTGACCAATCGCTCTTAATCCGCCATACCCGGGATGAATCACAAAACCTGTGACATAATCAGGGAAAAAGATGTTTCTGAAATCGCCCCCCTGATTGCTCATCGTGGGGTCGACATAGACCGTATCGCCATTCAATACAATTTGTGCCACTACGTGATCAAAAACGGAGAGCGCAGGCCGCAAATCCCGGACTGTATGGCGAAGTGTTGAATTTACGAGCACCGGATTGGCCTCAATGTCGTAACAGGCCAATAACGCACAAAGCAACATCGACTTGTCTTTACAATCTCCATAGCGCTGCCTGAACACCTGCAGAGGAGGATGCGGCATATGGGAATGCATTCCATCTTCAAAACCGAGATACCGCACTTCATCCTGTACGAACCGCAGGACCTTCACAGCTGTAGCCTCCCTGCTTTCGCCAAGAAAGTAGTCCCCCACTTCGGCCTTTAGTTTGTTTTGTTCGCCCGTGTTTCTGCTATAATACTTCTTCGCCCAGGTATTGACGTCTTCCCAACTTTCAAAATCAGTGAGCAAAACCGTGGAATATGGCGAATACCAACCCGGCGCATTGTCCGGATAGCGCAACCCTTGCACTTTCTCAAAATTCCATGTGTATGTCCTTGTTTTTTCCGAGGTCGATATAGCCGGTCTTGCCGCCCCATTTTTGTAATCAATGAAAATTTTCCGGGATTTTGGGCTTACCACCCGATAGTGTCCTTTGACATATGGCATGGAATATTGAAAAAGAAACTGCTCTGAATAATGGCCGTCAAAAACCGGATTAAATCCTTTGCGTGTGAAGCTGTAATTTACCACATCACCCACACGCAAATCCTGAAGATGTACGATGGCTGTCCTACTGTCGTCGTATAAATACCGGTCCATCTGTTGTTCCTTCTGCACCACTTTTATTCCTGCAGGATGAAGTTGGTTGTGAGCTACCCCTTCTCTTACAATATTGATTTCGTGAAACGTGATTTGCTCATAACCGGGATCAAAATTTACGCTGATTTCCGCATATTCCTGCAAGCCATCAATTGATGTGATGCGGTATGCACATTGAAAAAATTTAGACTCTTCATCCAGATGGGTTTGCCTGTCGAGCAGCAAATAATAGACGCTTTCTGTTTCCGTCTCGGATGGCTGGGCATCCATATCGGCATCTACTTTTGTTATCCAGGATTCCGGAGCCCCAATATTGACATCTTTACCTGGTTGAACTTGCGCGGCAAGTCCACCTGACATCACAGATATGAGAAGAAACAGGATATAAAAACGCATTTAATTAAAAATTTTCAGTTCAAAATGATTTGTCACATCAACCTTTCCGGTCGATAATCTTCTTCTGAATGATTGGTTAAATAAACAACTAGAAAAGTCTCAGAAGTGATTGGCCTGGGCCGCCTTCAATCGATCATTGAAATAGGGCAAATATCCTTGTGACAGTTTTTCTATTTACAAATAAATAATTTCGTGCTGTATCACAGGATTGACTTCCCTTTCCCTGATCTTTCATTCCGGAAAACACGGACAATCCAGAACAAAAAAGTGTTAAG
>JBBRDL010000212.1:0-3916 GCA_038203965.1 Chitinophagales bacterium
TGGCATCCCCATGGAATGTCCGACAGCAAGATTGGCTTTCATCTTATCACTCAGGGTGATTCCTGTTTCCTTCATTTTTAATGGAGAGGTTATTACATTGGTGAGTGCCTCTTCATATGAAGTCTTTGCAGCTATCGCCTGAATCTGCCCAAGCAGCCCCACTGCTACATTAGAATATTCAAATTCAGATCCAACTTCCCTTGTCAGCGCATAGGAGGATAAGAATGCATACATCAATTCAGCGGTATAATCAGCAGCAGGATCCGTGGGATCAGCAGAGGGCATATTTGAAGGCATTCGTGGCAGCGAGGATGTGTGATCCGAAAGATTACCTAGTGTAATGGGCTTGCCTCCTCCTTTATACTGAGGCACCGTTACGGTTGACGGCAGATACATTGCAATCGGGTCATCTGCTTTCATCTTGCCTTTGATGATATTGTCTGCGAGAAGCGTCGCTGTAAAAACTTTTGAGATGGACCCGATCTCATAAATGGAGTGCTCATCTACAGGCTCGCCTCCGACCGTTTTTGATCCAAAAGAATAATATTGAGCGCCGTTTTTATCAATGATCCCGATGACAATGCTTGGCGTAAGGCCATAATCAATCCTGGATTTTATAGAGGCTACAACATCCTCCGGCAGCACATTTTTTTGTGAGAAAACTATTGTAGTGAGCAGCAGGAAAAACAGGGTCTTTAAAATTTTCATGTTGTTTGATTTTCATCAAAGATAAGCGGCAAGGAGCAAGGGGCATGGAGCACGGAGCAAATAATTGGTAACAGGAGCCAGGAGGCTCCCATGATAGATTTAACAATAGTCATTGATTTTTATGCTCTTACGATACGTAGCCAGAAGCTACGTATATCATTTGTTTTTGTTAAAAAACAAATGATTGATTGCTCCTTGCCCCTTGCCTTATTCCGGTGACCCATTTTGTACCCAGCAGGTCAGCAGGTCAATCTTATCCTGGCTGAGCTTTGGACCATCCTGCGGCATGGGCATAAACCCGCTTTTATGCTGTACCGCTCCGAGAAAACGGTTACCCTGACTGACATTTCTGGCAGAGGTATAGGTGCTCAGGTTTATATTGTTCGCCATTGACGTGGCATCATGACATCCGGATTTGGCGCACGAGGCGTCAAGGATCGTTTTGATGTCAGACGTGTAGGTTGGGGTCAGCCCTGTACAATCAACTGTATCAGGTGTGTCTTCTTTATTGCAGGAAACCAGTAAAAACAGGCAAAATCCAGCCATCAACAGGAATCCGGACCCCGGACGGAATGATTGTAGTGTGTTCAAAATGTAGGTTTTAGATGATTGAATTTAAAGATAACACCTGACGGGTATGGACTGTTGTCACACCTTCACTGAAAACAATTTATGTTATCGTGTCGTTAAATAACCTCTGATCGTATAAGATTTGGAGATCTGATTTGTTATAAGAACGTAAATTGTCTATCTAATTGAAAAACCAGGGCTTCCTGCCCGATACAAATGAAAAAGAATACTATGAGGATTTGGATTATCGCTGCTATGACAGGCATTATAGCCTACGCCGGTTTCGTTGCTTTCAAAAGCCCCGAAAATGGCGATAAAGAGAAGTTGATCCTGAAAGCTGTACTCACCATGATGCAGCAATATCATTTTACAAACCCTTCCCTGGATGATAATTTCTCCCACAGGCTCTATGATACCTATATGGACAGGCTTGATGGGATGAAGCGCTTCCTCATCATGGAGGATCTGGATCTCTTGGATGACTACCAGGACAGTCTAGATGATCTGATCAAGAATGATGACCTGAAGTTTTTTGAAATATCCTACAAACTGATCAATAATAGTATTGAAAAAACCAGAAAATGGTATCCCGATCTGCTTAGTCAGCCTTTCGATTTCACCATTCAGGATTCTATCGAAACAGATGGTGAAAAGCGATCATATGCCAAGGATGATGCCGAACTAAAAGAATTCTGGAGGTCGTATCTCAAATATGAAACACTGACGCGCCTTTCTGAAAAAATAAAAGAACAGGAGACTGCTACTGAAATTCCGGAAGGGGGCAAAAAATCAGTAGCTGAGCTCGAAGCAGATGCCCGTAAAGATGTGCTTGAAGTATTTGATGAATGGTATAAGCGTATGGACAAAGTACGTCGATCAGACCGTTTCGAAATGTATGTCAACAGTATCACCAATGTGTTTGATCCTCACTCTGATTATTTCAATCCCAAGGAGAAGGAAGATTTTGATATCAATATGTCCGGCAGGCTTGAAGGCATCGGCGCCCGTCTTCAGATGGATGATGATTTTACCAAGGTGATTGCCGTCATTCCCGGCGGACCAGCATGGAAACAAAAGGAACTTGAGGTAGATGATAAAATTTTTAAAGTCCAGCAGGAGACTGAAACAGAACCCGTTGATGTGACAGGTTGGTTAGTAGATGAGGTCGTAACACTCATTAGGGGCCCAAAAGGCACCAAGGTAACGTTGACCGTGCGTAAAGTTGACGGATCTGTAAGAGAAATCACCATCCTACGTGATGAAGTCATCCTTGATGAAGGTTTTGCCAAATCAGCTATCCTCGAACTAGATGGTCAAGTTGGTAAGATAGGCTATATCACCTTACCGAAATTTTATGCTGATTTTGAAAACCCTGATGGCCGAAGCTGTGCGGAAGATGTAGCGATAGAGGTAAAAAAATTAATGCAATCCAATGTCAAGGGTATCATCCTTGATCTGCGGAATAATAGTGGTGGCTCCCTCAATGATGTGGTGCAAATGTCCGGTTTGTTTATTGAAAACGGACCTATCGTACAGGTGAAAGGCAGAGATGCTGCACCTTATGTACTGAAGGATAAGGATGAAAAAGTGCTGTACACAGGACCCCTGATCGTGATGGTCAATACACAAAGTGCCAGTGCCTCTGAAATCCTTGCCGCAGCCTTGCAGGATTATGGCCGTGCCGTCGTAGTGGGTAGCCTTTCAACATTTGGAAAAGGCACCGTTCAGCGCTTTTTTGATTTGGATAAAGCGATCTCAGGTTTTGATGAGTTCAAACCACTGGGCGATGTCAAGATTACCTTGCAGAAATTTTATCGTGTGGATGGCGGTTCTACGCAATTGAAGGGTGTAACACCTGATATCAATCTGCCGGACAACCAGCAATTCATCGATTCGGGAGAAAAAAAACTGGAATATCCAATGGAATGGACTGAAATCGCTCCTGTTACCTATGGCCAGGAAATCGTTGATCTTCACAAAATTGATCAGTTGAAAAGCAAAAGTGATACCCGGGTGAAAGCCTCACCACAATTTTCAAAAGTCATCACCAATGCACTCCGTATAAAAGAAATCAGGGAAGAAAGTATCGTACCGCTTCAACTGGATGAATACCGCGCGCTCGATATCGCCCGCGAAGAAGAATCCAAAGAGTTTAAAAAGTCCTTTGGCAAAATCGATAAACTAAAAACACAAAACCTGACAATTGATCTTCAATCTATTCAGGTAGATTCCTCCCGGGTAGGTCGCAATGAAGCCTGGCTCGAAACCATGGGCAAAGACATCTATCTCGAAGAGACGCTGCTGATCATGAAGGATCTGATGACGTTTAATCATAAGAGCTAGGAGCTATCAGCTATCAGGTTAATAAAAATGGTTGTGCGTTGATGCACAACCATTTTTATTTGATGGACTCCTCTAAACTTTCTAAACTTGAACACCAGAGGTGATGAAACTTACTTTCTAAATACTGTGCCTGGTGTCAAAGCATTCCATGGAACAACTTTTTCCGCCCCTTCGCTGCGCGAAGTGGGCGGCGTGGGGAGAAGTGCTCAACCTTTCCCTTCCCTTCGACAAGCTCAGGGACCCGGTTCCTTCACTGCGCGAAGTGGGCGGCGTGGGGAGAAGTGCTCAACCTTTC
>JBBRDL010000213.1:0-3851 GCA_038203965.1 Chitinophagales bacterium
CATTGACCCCTACCCCTGCAGAGAAACCGGCAAGGCTTCTAAGATTGACCACTGAAAGCTCTTGTTTGCGTTGATGATTATATCCCAGTCGAAGCATCAAACCTTCCTTCTTTCCAATCAGAAATTCGCCACCAAAAGTCAGGTGTTTGAAAAAATTGTCCACCCCTTGATTGAAGTTGCTTGGCTCATCAGGTTCATCACCTCCAAATCCATCAGATTCTTCATCGAGCGGACTATCATATCGGAGGTCCCAGCGATTGATATCATGCATCAGGATCGAAAGTCTGAAAGGAACATACTTAAGTCGTTTCGAAAATCCGAATTGCAGATTTACCGGCATCTTGCCTTTTTCATCACCTTCATAATACCTGGAAAACTGGAAACCGACTCCACGAAGAACAAGCGCATAATGATTAAATCCATCTTCGCTTTGATAGGTAATACCCCCATCCACCAGTAGCCCATTAGAGGTATATGTTTCAAGTGAGGACTGGATGTATTGGAGAAGTATACCTGCGGTCATACGCGCATTGAGCGCACGTGATATCCCGGCATGAATGGACAGATCTTTAGCTTTAAACTCACCGGTAATGTTTCCCATTTCATCAGCGGCAGTAAATTTTCCATACGAAAGGTATTGCACCCCTCCATGCACCATTGATTTTATGCCTTCTATATTTTTGGCAAACCCTGCATACCCATTGTCAATACCTGCAAAATGAAAGTTATGCTGGAAGACAAAGGAATTGTCCATGGTGATATTAAGCATCCCTGGATTTCCGCCGACCAGGCCGTAATCATTTGTTGTCGCAGCGATCTGGCTGCCACCCAATGCAGTTGCTCTTGCAGACGTTGGCAGATTGACAAACTCAAATACACGTTCGCCTCCACGTTGACCCCAAGCCAATGGGTTGAAACAAAGTAACAGAAAGAAAATATAACTACTCTTTTTCCCAGAGTGTATAACACCTTCCGCTATGACATAACATCTCCTTTTGTAATTGTCCTGATTCATCATAGAGTTTTAGTCCACCATCTTCATTCGGGCCATGAAGATAAGTTCCTTCGGCTTGTATCTTCCCATTTGGATGATATTCCCTAAAAGGACCCATTTCTTCATTGTTGATCATCGTCACTTCTTCAAATAAATGGCCTTCCCGGGCATACTTTCTCCATCGGCCATACATCGCTCCATCTATATAGTACCCTTTGAGCTCGATAGTACCATCGGGATAAAAATATTCATACAAGTCATCAAGCTTGCCAGCTTTGTATCGCTCGCGGACCTTTACCTTGCCATCCGGGTAGTAGAGCTCCCGAACTCCTTCAGGTTGCCCTTGTTTTAATATTCCCTTCTCCAGCAGGGTGCCTGTGGAATCAGTTTTAGAGTAAGGACCATGATTTTCCCCGGTCTCCGGGTCGATCAGAAAGGTGGAAACATAACCGAGTTCAGGGTCAGTTTCTATGACTGTTTTACCCTTGGTACACCCTGCCCAAAAGAGGGAAAGTACCATCATATAGCGTAGAAGCGGGGGTATCATCTTAAGGAAACGATCCACTTAAAATAAGATTGCCCGGATCCATAGTATGCATCCGGGCAATCTTATTTTTTTTGATATTTTCTGCTAGAAGAAATCATATCTGTTGTCTTTGATCTCGGCAGAACTCTTGATGGCTTCCATCAGTCTGCTGTCTACGCTGCTTCTAGATGTGGTAGATAACTGGCGGCGGAAAGCGGCTATATCAGAGGAAAGACTTGCCTCTGTGCGGCGGATCACCTGAGCCAAATATACACCACTAACCCCGATAATCGGACCGGCAACATCTCCCTGATTTAAGGAAGTGACTTTTCCAATCAGTGTACTTTCATTGCCCAATCCTTGGAGATAGGTCATATTGAAATTGACATTGTTAAATGTATCTATTTCAACTCCGTACTCGTTGGCCACTGCATTCAAGTCCTTGCTGGTGATTTTTGCTGCGAGCATCTCCCCTTTTTTCTTTGCTGTAACCTGAGCGCTAAAGGTCTCCTTTACATCTGCAAGAGAAGACACACCTTCTTTAACTACAGATTTTAAAGCAGGCACTACGTAGCGTGCATTATAAAACAAAGTTGGCTCATCATAAACAAACACTTCAGGTGCAACTGTACCGACCTTCGTCCCTGATTCAAATGCCCATCGAATAATATCTCTGGAGGTGCCTCCACTACCAAGTGTAGAAAACTGGAATCCATTTGCTGTCAGTCCTTGTGCTGATTCAAGACTCAGTTCCGGTTTCTTCTCCAACGCAACTTTTAGTTCTTCAAGGTTTCTGTTTTGTCCGCTGAATTCAAGGGCATCATCATAAATTTCTGCTTGTGTTTCTTCAGAAGGTACAATTGGTTCTATCAGGTAGGCAAGTTTAACCCCTTGGACATTGTCTTTATATTTTCGTCCTGTAATCTCCACAAGGTGAACACCAAACTGCGTGGTAATTATATTCAATTCCCCAGGCTCTCCGGAATAAAAAAGCACATCATTAAATGGTTTTACCATTCTGCCTGGTGCTGAATAACCAAGTCCTCCGCCCAGTGGTCCGCTACCATCCTGGCTGAGACGCATCGCGAGAGAATCAAAACGTCCTGCACCAGCTTCGATAACTGTTTTTATACTGTCCATTTTTCTGGTCGCAGTGAGGAGTTCATCAGCTGTCTCCGCTCTGAGAAGAATGTGTCTTGAGTCTACAGAGTCAGGAATGATTTTTTTGCCAAGAACTTTTACAGCCTTGTAAGCAATACCATCGATATACGGACCGTATACAGTGCCTACAGGTAAGTCAAAAACGGTATCCGCGATGGTTTCGGCCAGATCTTCTTTTTTGAAATAGGTGACATCAATGACGCCATAGTTATTTTCTACAAACTGTGAATCATTTTCGGTTGTGCGGAAGGCTTCGATGCGCTCCGTGATTGCTTCGCGAACGATAGTTGAATCAGAGGCTGTAGGAGTGACATTGAAGACAACAAAATCTACTGACCGCAATTCTTCCTTACGCTTGATCGCCCCTTCGTTTTCTTTCATCCAGACTTTATAGTCGTCGTCCGTGAGCTTGACATCAGCATCTGCAATCTTATCAAAAGGAACAAGTACATAGGTAAAGTCTATAGACGATCCTTGCTCAGCCTGAAGTTGCTGGGCCATCCATGTAGGTGTGTAAATTGTTTTTTTGATCAGTGTTGAAAGTTTGCTTTGCAGTCTGTCCTTTACAATCTCGCCTGATTGAAAATTCCAGAACTCTTCCAGTTGCGGCTGCAGTTGACCTGTACCAAGATTTGATTTGATCTGGTCAAGGGACGCTCTGTCCATCTGCCCGGTATTTGGGTCACGAAAATTGCGTTGGATAATTGGGCTAAGCCGCGTACCAAACTGTAGCTCTTCCATTTCTTCGGGACCTACACTCAATCCCATGGCTTCGGCTTCCTCTTTAAGCAGTTGCTCTTCGACCATGTAGTTCCAGATGTAATTGCGCTGGCCATATACATCTCCGGTGGCATTCGGATAAAGGATCCGTTCAGCACGTTGAAATTCATTCCAGTCAAGCTTCTCGCCGTTGATTTCGCCGATGGTAAATTCATTCCCCCTACCTCTTGCACCGGCACTGACCATATCCATGGCGACAAAACCTCCGAGGCCTAAGGCGAGCATAAGGATAAGGAGCCAACTGTTTTTACGAATCTTACTGATTAAAGCCATAATAATAAAACTATATATGTATTTTGTTGTTAATCTGACAAATGCACAATATTTTGGCGTTTTTTTTGACCGCTTTTGTGCAACTTTTCTAAAAAAGCCCTGCAAAAGTACAATGTT
>JBBRDL010000214.1:0-3802 GCA_038203965.1 Chitinophagales bacterium
CCTGAGCTTGTCGAAGGGAAGAGGTTGAGTACCTTTCCTTCCTCCGCCACCTTCGCGCAGCGAAGGGGCGGTAGTGGAGGTCCCCTGAACTGACCATTGACAATGGAAGGGTATAGTGAAATCAAACTGCGGTTCAGCGCAAAAAAAAAGAGGCGAAAGAGGCGAAAGAGGTGAAAGAGGCAAAAGAGGCAAAAGAGGTCTAGCGATTTGATATCATTTAAAGATCAGTGTATTACCAATACAAGAAATCATGTGGCTTTACACTTGAACATTTAATGATATCAACACATAAACACATAAACCTATAAACCTATAAACAAAAATTCATTTTGAGCTGCGCTCAAAGCGTTGGCGCTTCGTTAGGCCAATGGTTTAAGGCGTCAAGTACACCTGCCATCAACGAGATGGTGATGATCCAGTAGAATGTATTGATCGCGATATTTTTGAAATTTTTGCGTTCAAAGAGGCCATTCGTGACCAGCACCGGCATCGCCACCATCAAAGAGATCAATATTCCGTGGAAGGCACCATGTTTGAATGTGTCAAATTCACCTTCCTGTGAAGGTCCATCCACATTGACCAGTAGAAACATGGAAAGCAAAAAAGACATCAGGAGGGAGACCCCAAATATGATGCCCATATTACCTTTGTTGAGATCTGCTTCCGTTATACCTAAGAATTGCATCCATGCTTTACCAAAGACTTTTGGGTGATAATAGATAAAGCCCATGATCATAGGGATGAGGGCGGCTATGACAATGGCGAGTAGATTTGGTTGTGGAATGGTAGGTGATGTGAGAGGGTGAGAGGGTTAGGAGGTGAGAGGGTAAGAGGTGAGAGGGTTAGGAGGTTAGGGGTTAGGGGTTAGGGGTTAGCTTTTTTCGGCATAAAACTTTAAGGCTTTAAGACCGCTATCAAATTGTTTTTTGAATTCGCGGCGCATCATCAGGCCGAAATATTTATTCCACGGCAATATACCTACATCATAAGTCATACTCCAGATGACTTCAATATTGTCGCCTTTGTGGATAAACTGGAATTTTGAACTCCCGCTGTCTTTTCCACCGAATTCCATCACCGTGATGATCTCTTCATTCATGACTACCCTTGACAAGGTTAGGGTTCCTGTCCCCATTCGTTTGTTTTGAGATTCCCACTTGTAAAAAGCATTTTGCCCTACAGGCGGGTTGCTGAATGTCATGACCATCGTTGGGTCCATTCGTTTCCATGGAGCCCACTTTTCCCAGTTACGAAGGTCATTGACTTGTTCAAACACCCTGTCAATAGGAGCACTAACTTCTATGGTACGTTTGACTTTGATTTCAGCAGGTAGAAGGAAGGAGACCAGGATCAGGCCAAGGAGGAATAGACCGAGCCATAGACCGATCTTTTTGAGTAACTTTTTCATAGTCCGTTATTTCAACTCAAATATCTGCAAAAAATACGTGCTTTTGCACGTAAGGGAGCTGAAAACAAAAAGGAAACCTAATGCGAATGATTTCCATCATTTATGATGCCCTTTCCGATAGGCGATCTATACCTCCTGGATAACCTCAAAGCCTTCGTAACTTCCAGTAATCGCATATCCGATAACGACCTCTCCTATGCCTCTGGATTTAATTTTCAAACTTGTCTCATTGATGGTAGCTCCTGAACCAACAGCATCATCTATTAAAAGTATTCTTTTAAACTGTCTTTTTTCGGCGAGCATAATACTTGCACGGGCATTTTGAATTCTATCCTCTAGTCTACTCAGCGCTTTCTGCGGGACCACTATATCTCCTTTAACCTTACGGAGGTGAACCAATGGAAGCGTTAAGCTTAATCTGTTCTCTAAAACACTCATAAACTGAACATCCCTTCTGATGGTGGGAGGGATGTATCCAATTGCATCAATATTTTCTTTTCCAATCAAGGACCATATAGATGGCTTTATCTGATCGGCTATCTCATGAATCAATTCTCTGCTTTGGCCTTGCTTGGCATAATGCAGCAGGTTACCCAGTTTTGTTTTACCAAATCGTTCTATGGCATAAAAGTCCTGGTAGTATAATTCATCAAACCCTATTTCCTTAAAACCAGCTGTATGACTTATCTTCTCCAGTCCGGAGATTAATCCGGATTGATCAAAATATTTAAGATATTTTTTCCTTGTTTGAATGAATTCATCAATCGTTTTTTCCAGGGGAAGCTTTTGTCTTTCACACCATTTGATCATGGCTTCCAGACCTTCAAGCCGTTCACCGATATCTGAAATCAATAAAAAATGGTCTTTTAAAAAGGAGGATTTTTCTGGTGCAAGCGGTAATAAATCAGCATGTTTTATATTGGCCTTTCTTAATCTATAATAGGTGAGCGGAGGTGATCCTAACTTCTCTATCTGGCCTTCCTGGAGGAGGAGTGCCAAAATCCTATGAATATATTGCCGTGAAACGTTTAGCTCCTCACTGATCTGAGAAACCCTGACTTCCCCACACTTTCCTATTAGTTTATATATTTTGTCTTTCATGATTACGGTTTACAGTTTACTGTAAACTGTAAACTAAATCTTCAAAACTTACATTTGAACGGTAATTGAAACCAAAATCTGCCTTAGGAGGGGGAAGATCAGAGTAATCCCTCGATCACCCTTTCTTCATTAATACCTTCAGCTTCAGCCTTATAGTTGCGGACGATCCTATGACGGAGCACATATTTGGCGACAGCTTTCACATCTGAGATATCAGGTGAATACTTTCCGGAGATGGCGGCATGGCATTTAGCGCCTAGTACGAGGTACTGAGATGCCCGTGGGCCTGCTCCCCAGTTGATATACTGGTTGACCTGTTCGGTGGCTCTGGGCGTCCCAGGACGGGTCTTGGAAGCCAAGGAAACCGCATATTCCAGGACATTGTCAGCGACAGGTATTTTACGGACCAGTTGTTGAAAATGGAGGATTTCAGCGGATGACAGGATATGTGACAATTTGTTATTCTGAATTCCAGTAGTCGACTTGACGACCTGGATTTCTTCGTCGTAGGAAGGATAGTCCAATGGGATATTGAACATAAAGCGGTCCAGCTGTGCTTCTGGAAGTGGGTACGTCCCTTCTTGTTCTATAGGATTTTGAGTCGCCAGTACAAAGAAAGGAGAAGGAAGCAAATGGCGGTCACCGCTCACAGTCACAGATCTTTCCTGCATGGATTCGAGCAGGGCTGCCTGTGTTTTAGGAGGCGTACGGTTGATCTCATCTGCGAGGATGATATTGGCAAAAATGGGGCCCCTGTTAAATTTAAAATGACGGTCTTCATCAAGGATCTCCGTACCTGTGATATCCGATGGCATCAAGTCGGGGGTGAACTGGATCCTTTTAAACTCGAGATCCAATACTTCTGCAATCGTACTGACCAGAAGTGTTTTAGCCAATCCCGGAACACCGACCAAGAGGCTGTGTCCGTTTGAAAAGAGAGATATCAGCACTGCTTTCACGACTTCGTCCTGTCCGACGATCACTTTTGCGATTTCCTTTCTCAGTTCTTGATATTTAGCTGCTAACGCGTCAATCGCCTGAACGTCTGATGTATATTCCTGACTCATATAATTTTAAGTTTCAAGTCCTCATGCCCGATTTGGGCGTAAGAGGGTCAAAAATAGGGTAAAAAAGTTAGCAACGAGAAGTTAGAAACGAGAAGTTAGAAGTTAGAAACTATTAGCTACTAAGCTGGAACTATAAGCTGGTTGATTAGCTAGAAACGAGTTTGAGGGGGAATAGTTATAATGTTTAAAAAAAAGAATAAAAATATGGTCACATTTTGATAGCTTA
>JBBRDL010000215.1:0-3425 GCA_038203965.1 Chitinophagales bacterium
TATCAATCCTGAAGGCTTGTATGGTAAGTGGGATATTGTACAGGCGGTGCGCAATGGAAAAGAAACACCCTATCTGCGTGGAGGATATTTTATAATAGAACCCAATGGATCGATGACCGTCAATATCACAGGATCAGATGAAAAGGGCCCTTATACGCTTAAGGATAATACCCTGTCGATCAATCATGAAAAGGACTTCATTATTGAATCTTTACAAAACGATAGTATGGCCATCCGATATATCATGAATGCAAATAGTACATTTCTTTTTTACCTCAACAAGTCGGTTAATGAAACCCACTAACGCCATCATCGGATTTTTCTTTTTGCTTTGTTTTAGTCTGCAAAGTGCACCTGATATCAGCATGGAGATTTACAGATTCAAGACGGAGTCTTCCGCCTATATTGAAGTGACGCTATATGCTGTAGGATCATCTCTTGAATGTCAAGGTGATGATCCTACAGCATATGGTATTGAATATGTCATCCTCATCAAAGATCAGATGAATCATGTTGTGGCCGGCAATAGATATAGGTTAAGCCGCAAGGGTTGCCCGGCACAGGATATTTTCGATGTAAAGCGATTTACACTTGCTGCCGGAAATTATGTTGTTGAAGTTGAAGCCAATGATCTGGCAGACACATTGAATGAGGTGTTGATCGCACAGAATGTTTCCATTGCATCGCAAGAAACGTCATCTGCCTTATCAGATCTTCAGCTGCTCGCCGCTATCAAAAGTCAGCCGGAGGAATCATCACCATTGCACAAGAGTGGCTTATATCTTGAGCCACTGCCCTTCAGACTTTATTATCCGGCGCTGAACCAGTTGTGTTTATATTTTGAGACCTATCACACTGAAGAGCTGGAAGGTCAGCCCTATATGCAGTATACGATCTCTCCAATAGCAGGAGCCATTCCACCACCTGTCATAACGTATAAAAAGGTAAAAAAGGAACCAGTGGCTGTCAATGTATTTCAGCTGGATATCAGTACGCTCATCACCGGATCGTATACGTTGGAAGCTGCATTGTATGATGGGAACAAACAAAAGAAGGAAGCAAAAACAATTCCTTTTTCAAGGCTAAATCCGATCGGCGACTCTACGTATTTAGAAACAGCCGCGCTGAATAGTGAGCTTGGATTTACCAATAGTGTTCCGGACGATTCCCTTGATTATGATCTCAGGGCCATGGCTCCGATTGTCAATTCCATTGACAATGAAGTATTAAACACCTTATTGAAAAAGGGTAGTGCTAAGGCTAAGCGTTATTTTATCCACCGATACTGGACGACCGCTTCAGGCAAAGATGCCTCAACTGCTTTTTATGGGTATATGAAAGTGGCCAAAGCAGTTGATGATACGTACCGGTCTGGTTTTGGCTATGGTTTTGAGACAGATCGGGGCCATGTTTTTCTAAAATATGGTAAGCCAAACGATATTATTTCCGTAGAAGATGAACCCAGCGCGCCTCCTTATGAAATATGGTTTTATAATTCCTTTCCATCCACCCATCAGACCAACGTTCGTTTTCTTTTTTATAATCCATCTCTTGGCACGAACGGATATGAATTGTTGCATTCCACTGCCCGGGGGGAAGTCAATAATCCCAGGTGGGAAGTAGAGTTGTATAAAGATGCTACAATGGAAACGCCAAGGGTTGACCAAAACATCATGGGCGACAATGTCCATAGAAACGCCAGGACCTATTTTGAAAATTGAGGCTATCACATAGCTCAGACCTCGCGGCAAGTTTTATATAATATTATATATTTACTTTTCACAAAGCTCTTGCAATCAAGGAGATTTAAAACCAACTTGTTTTCTTCTTGGTACTCCTTCGTGTTACAGCTTTTACGCCTAATACCCCCAACAAACCACGCGTTAATTCCCTTGCGACAGTTCTACCGATTTGTCTTGTGGTCGTATTCGAAAACACTTTTTCCATTGTTGATTTTTCCTGACGTGCTTTAGTCCTTTGCTGTTGAATGACTTCCCGGTGGCTATCCAGTTGGGCATCTTCAATTTTGGCAGTGAGGATTTCGTGTGCACTTTCCCGATCTATGGCTTCAGTATATTTGTGGACCAGCGGAGATCGACTGATCAGATTTTGAATTTCCGCAGGCTCAAGTACATCCATTCTTGACTGGGGTGCCCTGAGATAGCAGTGTACGAGAGGAGTTGGAATACCTTTTTCATTGAGCGCCGTGACTAGGGCTTCACCTATTCCTAGTTCAGTCAATAGCTGATCAACTTTATAATATTCGGATTCAGGGAAATTTTCAGCGGCCTTTACAATACTCTTTCTGTCCTTTGCGGTAAAGGCCCTTAACGCATGTTGTATTTTCAACCCCAATTGACTCAATACGCTGTCAGGGATATCCGATGGATTTTGTGTCACAAAAAAGATACCGATGCCTTTGGAGCGAATGAGTTTAATGATGACCTCTATCTGATCCAGGAGCGCATCAGATGCATTATCAAAGATGAGGTGAGCTTCATCAATAAAGAGGACGAGTTTTGGTTTTTTTAAGTCACCTTCTTCAGGAAAGATCGCATAGATTTCTGCAAGTAACTGAAGCATAAAAGAGGAGAACAGTTTTGGTTTGTCCTGAATATCCGTGAGGCGCAATGTGTGCACGATGCCCTGGCCATCTCCATTCACGCGTAATAAATCCTCCACATCAAAAGAAGGTTCCCCAAAAAATTCAGTTGCCCCTTGCTGCTCGAGTTCCACCAGTTTTCTCATGATCGTGCCGGTAGAGGAAGTCATGATTTTGCCATATTCTGATTCGAAAACAGCTTTGCCGTCGGTGGTCAGATATTGCATTACTTTTTTCAGATCCTCCAGATCTAGCAAGGGTAGTTCGTGATCATCACAAAATTTGAAAATAACGGAAATAATACCTTGTTGTGTTTCATTCAGATCAAGCATTTTGGAAAACAACACCGGACCAAATTCGGAGACAGTGGCTCTCATTCGGGCACCTGGCTCCGATGACAAGGATAGAAACTCTACCGGGCTTGATCCGGGAATGAAAGGAAGACCTATAAGTGTATGTCGTTCAGTAATTTTTGCGTTTGTCTCCCCTTTCGCTGCAATTCCACTCAGATCGCCTTTGATGTCCATGACCAGTGTTGGGATGCCATTGGCACTGAGTTGTTCTGCTAATACCTGCAGTGTCTTTGTCTTGCCTGTCCCGGTGGCACCGGCAATCAGTCCGTGTCGGTTTAAGGTAGAAAGGGGTAATCTGATAAAACACTCTTGTACTGGTGTTCCATCCAATACGGCTGATCCGAGGATGATGGATTCACCTTTGAAGGAATACCCTTCGGTGATTTTAGATTGAAAGACTTGGTGGTCCATAGTAAATTATGCTTGTATGCTAGGGTGCTCAAATTAATAAAACAAATTTGACTTAAGGA
>JBBRDL010000216.1:0-3409 GCA_038203965.1 Chitinophagales bacterium
TAAATCAAAAACGCATACTTCGAATCCGCTCAGCACACCGCTTTTCACTTTTCATTCTTCACTTTTCATTCTTCACTTTTCACTTAATTTATGTCCTACACTGAATCCAACATGTTCCCTCTTGGCAGCGAAGCGCCACCGTTCGTATTACCTGATACTGTTTCAGGCAAAATAATTCGTCTTGCAGATATTGCATCTGACAAAGCGACTGTGGTGATGTTTATCTGCAATCATTGTCCGTATGTATTGCATGTCAATGAGGAATTAGTGAAGTTAGCCAATCATTATATCGCAAAGGGAATTGGTTTCATAGGGATCAGTTCAAATGATGTGGACAACTATCCGCAGGATGGTCCTGAAAAAATGAAGGAGCATGCGGAGAAATTAAAATATCCGTTTCCGTATCTCTATGATGAGAGTCAGAACGTAGCTCGTGCCTTTGATGCGGCCTGCACACCTGACATCTATGTGTTTGACAAGGACCTCAAGCTTGCTTACCGTGGGAGACTTGATGACTCGAAGCCATCAAATGGCATATCACTTTCAGGAAAAGATTTACGTGATGCACTTGATGCTTTACTGGGCGGACAGCCAGTGGCAGTGAAGCAGTATCCGAGTGGGGGATGTAATATTAAATGGAAGAAATAAAAGGCGGAAGGGCTGAAAAGGCGGAAGACTTAAAAAAAAAAATGATGTTGGTAGACTCTGGCTGCTGATGGACAGATCATAAAACGTCTGTGACCACTACATCATTTGTATCTGTAGCCGCCTAGCTGCTGGTAGTTGTCATACTCAACGAAATATTGTCACTCGCGTCAGGAGACGCGAAAAATATTGCATTCAAATTAAAAACTTGAATGAGCGATTAGATCAAAACACTGTGCCCATTGACCATTTTGTGAGACTAGATTAATCCAGTGCATTTACATACATCATCCCGCTTTGGATATCAGCGGAGACTTCAAGTTTGATACTTAGTTTTTGATTGTCAACCGTGGTATGTTTCCAGGCATAAACAAATTTACTTCCATCCTTAGTATACATAGGTTTTCCGAATTGTTTTGATGCTTGCTTTCCACCTTGTTTTACACTTAATGCATTAGGCAGATATAAAATGGCCCTTCGAATCGTATCGGATTGCAATTCGTAGGTCAACGAACAGGTATCGATCCTTCCCAGAGAAGCATCTGGAAAAATAAAACGGTAGGAACGGATAAACGTAGTTGGATCTTTAAGGCAGTTGGCTGGAATTTCAAAAAAATCGCCTATAGCAATGGGGATTTTCCTTGACCGCAGTTCATCGGAGAAACGGAGCGAATCGGTGGTGATCACCTTATGTTCATCTCGTTGGCCATATGTGGTGATATAACACACCATAAAAATCAGAATAGATACTGCTATTTTTAGCATACGGCTTAGAGTTTATTCGTGCTTGGAAAGATTTCTTAACGCTGCCAGTTCTTTAAACTTTATTCTTGCTTCTTCTGCAGGGGAACCAAAATAGGTTTTGCCGGCCTCAAGATCTTTCATTACACCACTTTGTGCAAGGATTGTAGTCTTATCACCAATATGAAGATTTTGTGTCAGTCCTGCCTGGCCGTAGATGACACACCAGTCGCCAATAATTGTTTTCCCTGCAATTCCGACCTGAGCTGCAATCAAACAATTTTTTCCGATGACGACGCCGTGTCCGATCATCACCTGGCAGTCGATCTTGGTGCCAGTGCCGATGATGGTATCACCACTCACACCTTGGGCGATGGTAGTGCCGCTGCCTATCCATACATCATCTTCAATAATCACCCTTCCACATCCTGTCCAAGGCTGGTATCCCTCAGGCCATTTTTTAAAATAAAAAGCCTGTGTACCAATGATCGCACCTGAATGAATAACGACCCTGTCACCGATAGTTGTGTAAGGCCTGATGATCGCGCCGGATTGAATGTGACAATCTTTACCTATTCGAACATGAGGTCCGATGATAGCACCATCTTCAATCACCGCCGTGGGATCAATATCCTGCTCTTCTTTTGAAACGTATTGTATCGGTGTGAATGCCCTGAATCGTTTTACGATCTCTTCATATGCCAAAAATGGTTTTTCAACTATCAGTAAAGCTTTCCCCTCAGGACATACCATTTCGGCGGGAACAATAATGGCACTTGCGGCAGAATGAATTGATGCCTGGTAATATTTAGGATGGTCGACAAAGGTGATATCTCCTTCCCGGACTTTGTGTATTTCATTGATCCCGCTGATTTGCAGTGTTTTATTACCTGAAACACTGGCTCCGATCCATCCTGCTATTTCTTCGACTGATATTGATTTTGGAAAATTCATGCCCCTGATATTTCTTTCAAAAGTAATCATTGTCTGTCAGGGATAAGCTTCTCCATGGAGTAAGCACAGCCACTAATTTTTACTAATTTGCGCTGATTAAAGGAGGCAGGTCGAAGCGCAGCGGAGATTCTGCCATCCTAATAGGATGCGGCGGGAAGGCAGGAGGAGAGGGTATAGAAGGAATTTAACTGCGCCTCTGCGTCTCTGTGCGAAATACTTAGCAAAGAGCAGTGAGTAGATGGTAGTATTTAGAATACTGAAAAGTCAAACTAAACTTTCTAAACTATGCCGCCAGCGGCTGAATAACTAAACTTTCTAAACACTGTGCCCATCAACCCATCAACCCATCAACTCATCAACCACATGACACAAAATCTCTCCCGCCGTTCCTGGCTACAACGCAGCGCGATGGCTGCCGCTATCCTCCCTATCAGTCGATGGTATCAACCTGATGATGGAGCATTCATAACCGGAACAACATTCCCTGATGGAGTGATCAGGTTAGCTTCCAATGAGAATGCATACGGGCCAAGCGAAGCTGCGCGAAAGGCGATCATGGAAAGTTTACGTGAAGCCAACAGGTATCCGCGCCAGTTCACGGCGGCTTTGCGGGAAGAAATAGCCCGCAGAGAAGGCCTGACGCCTGACCATGTATTCCTTTGTGCAGGGTCTACTGAATTGCTTGGACTGGCGGGTCTGACTTATGGGCTTGAAAAAGGAGAGCTGGTCGCTTGCAATCCAACGTTTGATTTTCTGATGCTGTATGCTGAACGGCTTGGTTGTAACTGGGCACGCACACCATTGACGTCAACCTATCAGTATGATCTCAATGGTCTAGATAAAGCCTGCGGCTCGAATACCAAACTCATATTTGTGTGCAACCCAAATAATCCAACGGGCATAGAAATTCCAAATGCCGAATTGCGATCCTTCTGTGAAACACAAGCCAAAAAATATCCGGTGTATGTCGATGAAGCCTACGTTGAACTGAGTCCGAACGGCCGCGAAAGCAGTATGGCTGGACTGGTCGACAGCAACCCAAATATCATCGTGGGCCGCACCTTTTCAA
>JBBRDL010000217.1:0-3344 GCA_038203965.1 Chitinophagales bacterium
GGGAAATAAGCATCCCCTGGAAAAAGGATCCCAGAACGTCAATTGTTCAAGGTATTTTTTTTGTGCAAACCCCATGGTTTAAAGTAATAAATATATTACTTTTGGGAAGTTGAAATAAAGTGAACTTCTCAGGTTGCTAAAACAAGATGGCTGGTTTGTGGTCAGAAAAACAAGGGGCCTCTTATTATGAGGCATGATATTAAAGCAAATCAGGTCATTGTTCCACTTCATGGTAGTAAGGAATTGGGGACTGGAATGCTAAGGAAGATTTTGGAAGACGCAGAAATAGAAACAAAGAAGGGATGAAGAAGCATAAAATCTTGATGACTATTATGAAGGAGGATATAGGGTATAGTGCCTATACCTATATCAAGCCCTATTCGATCAATACACAAGGCGACACTTTTGAAGAATTGCAGGAAATGATTATCGATGCAGTAAACCTTACTTTCGAAGAAGAGGGCTTTGTTTATACCATCGAGGAAATACAGTTCAAACTAGACATCGAAAGTTTTTTTCAGTTTTATAAAGTTATCAACGCAAAAGCACTTAGCGCCCGCATTGGTATGAACCAAAGCCTGCTGGCTCAGTATATAAAGGGGAGTAAGAAGCCATCACCAAAGCAAACAAAGCGAATTATGGAAGGCGTACAGGCTTTAGGAAGAGAGCTGGCAGACATCGAATTCCTGATCTAGAAAATACTTTCCTTTCTCCAATACATGACAGTTTGCAAAACTGTCAAATACGCACGCCTCATACTTCGACTGCCTCAGTGCAAGCGCCTCACGTTTGGTCAAATCATGAGCTAAGTTTCGTTTTGACGATAATTCATAATCATCCGATTTGGCTTTTTCAGGACTTCATTTGTATGAGCCAATTAAAAGTCATAATATTCGGTGGTCAGGCGATTGCTTTTAGCACGTATATTCATGTATTCATTTTATTAATATATGTTTCTCGTTGAAGGATTGCCTTTCTTTATTCCATTAATGAGATCAGGACAAAACGAAGATTATGAATCAAGGACTACAGACCCAGGACTACATTGTTTTTTTTATATACTTTATCGCCGTGTCCAGCTATGGACTCTGGGTTTATTACAACAAAAAGAAGGCTGCTACATCATCGACTGAATTTTTCCTGGCAGAAGGGCAGCTTACATGGTGGGCTATCGGTGCTTCGTTGATTGCCTCTAATATATCAGCTGAGCAGTTTATAGGTATGAGCGGGAATGGATTCCGTCTCGGTCTGGCGATCGCAAGTTATGAATGGCTCGCCGCGGTCTCCCTCATCATTGTGGCTGTGTTTTTTATGCCGGTCTATCTCAAGAACCGCATCTTCACGATGCCGCAGTTCCTCAAGACGAGGTACAACGAGACAGTGGCTATGATCATGGCTATCTTCTGGCTCTTCCTCTACATCTTTGTCAATCTCACTTCTATCCTTTACCTCGGCACTTTAGCCATCAATAACCTGACGGGTGGGGGAGGTTTCCATCTTATCATGATTGGTCTGGCGGTTTTTGCCTTGATCATTACTTTGGGAGGGATGAAGGTTATCGGTTATACAGATGTGATTCAGGTATTGGTCCTGTTGATAGGTGGGTTAATCACCTCCTATATTGCATTGACAGTCGTCAGTGAAAAATTTGGATTTGGAAAAGATGCTTTGGCCGGTTTCAATCAATTACTGATTTCCGCACCCGGACATTTTAATATGATCTTTGATAAACCCGGCCCTGATTCGACGCCTGACCAGATCAGAAATTACTCCAGCCTTCCAGGTTTGGCCATGTTGGTCGCAGGCATGTGGGTGGCTAACCTCAACTATTGGGGATGCAATCAATACATTACGCAACGTGCGCTCGGTGCTGATCTCAAAACGGCTCGTACGGGAATTTTGTTTGCCTCCTTTCTCAAGCTATTGATGCCCTTGCTAGTCGTATTGCCGGGGATTGCTGCTTATGTCTTATACCAGAATGGCGAACTGCAACAACAAATGATGACGAACGGTGAATTCAGGGAGGACAATGCCTACTCCGCTGTACTTGGATTCCTGCCTACAGGTCTGCGTGGCTTGTCCATGGCCGCACTGACGGCTGCGATTGTTGCTTCCCTTGCCGGTAAAGCGAATAGTATATCAACTATCTATACACTTGATTTATATAAAAAGTATTTCAACAAAGTGGCCACCGAAAAGAGTATGGTATGGATGGGAAGAATGGTCGTGGTGGTTTCCTTGTTTATTGCTATTGTGGTCAACTGGAATGATACGCTTGGTATCGGCGGAAAGGGTGGTTTTGAATTTATCCAGAAATACACCGGGTATATTTCACCTGCTATTTTTCCCGTTTTCCTTTTTGGCTTTTTCTGGAAAAAGACAACGTCGAATGCAGCTATTGCCGGTATTATAGGTGGGGTGGCCCTGGCTATCCTTTTTGATCATTTTCTTCCCGGCATTACCGGACCTGAGACATGGATGTACACAGCGTATGCCAATGCAGATGGAGTTTATGAAATCCCATTCTTAATTCAGATGGGTTGGGTTTTCTTTCTTACTTGTATACTTATCATTGGGATTAGCCTGGTGGATAAGAAAGGCCGTGATAATGTAAAGGCCCTCGAGGTCGATACCACCATGTATCAGATATCCAAAGGCCATTGGGCGATGATCATCATTATTCTGTTGTTGGTCGCTGTCATTTATGCACGGTTTTGGTAGGATGCCAGCTCTTTTAACCCCATCCAGATTTTTTGTAAAATCTGTCTCCCCCCGCCACAAATACATTGCATTTGGCGGGATCTCACTTCGTTCGACCTGTGTTCCTCCACTTCGTTGCTTCCAGCAACTTGGCTCCGAAAACCCCGGGGTCAATGGTTCACGCTGCCAATTGAAAAATGTCCTCTGTTACTATCTTCTAACTACTAACTACTAACTACTAACTACTAACTACTAACTTTTTTCAGTCGTCTTGCCATCAAACTCTTCATCAGATCCCTCTGCTTCTTCCTTGGTGCGATGGATAGTTCCGTCCTTGTGATGTGGAGGACTATACAGCGTGTATACCTGAAGAAGCTCAGTTTCACTCGTATTGATGATATTGTGTTTGGCACCTGCAGGGACAATGATCGCATCACTATCTTTGATAAGATAGACGGTGTCATCAATAAGGCATTTGCCATGGCCTCCTTCAACCCGAAAAAACTGATCAATTCCATGGTGTGTTTCCATACCAATATCTTCTCCTGGCTGCAAGGTCATCAGGACTAGTTGGGTATGCTTGCCGGTGTGGAGAACTTTACGAAAATGGGGATTGTCCAGCGTTTCTTTTTCAATATTGCTTT
>JBBRDL010000218.1:0-3262 GCA_038203965.1 Chitinophagales bacterium
AATCTCCGTTGAAGACATCACGACTGGCAATGGTATCGGACTCTCCTTAGTAGCTGATCTGGTGCATGCGCTCTACGGACTTTGGGAATTGGATAGTACGGAAGGAAAGGGTGTTCGTGTGCGAATCTTCATTTCACTTGACCCTCCACTTGAGGTGTAGCTTTAATGCAACACTATCGAATCCTCCTTATGCTAAACTTTGTGTTTTTGCAGAAACCCTATCCCTATAACTCTCAGGCAATGGTATACGTGCTACAATCATTTTGGTTTTGCCCTATAATTTTAGGAGTATCCGCTGTGGCAAAAGCTTCTTTCAAAACAAGGGCTTTTCTATTTATGTGAAGATTTGAGACAAATTCCGCAGTTTTGTGCAGCCAAATCATTCCTGGAAGGCTCCGGATGGTGAAAAGCTATTGAAAGATATAATCCATCACAACTAATTAACACATGCATCTACCTAACATGAATTTAAAAAATACATTACTGATCCTGACGCTAATCAGCAGTGCCATGATATTGACCAATTGCGGCTCTAAAGCAAGTGACCCGGAAACCAGTGAAGAATCCGCTACCACCACCACACCGGTCATAGACACCATAGTGACGACAGCCATGGTCGATATCGGCGAAGCCAACATGGAGTACATCACCGAAGGCAAAGGCAGCACCATCATACTCCTGCCCGATGCCGGTCTGAATACTGAATATCTCAAAGGCTTGTCCAGAGCCCTCGCCAAATCCGGTCATCAGGTCGTCAGAATCAATCCGCGCGGCACAGGAAAGAGTAATGGCAAAGCTGGCGCAATAACCATGCATACCCTTGCTGATGATGTGGCAGGTGTCATTCGTACCCTTCAACTTGGTATTGTAGATATCGCCGGTCATGGTTTTGGCAACCAGGTGGCCAGGATGTTTACTAACGACAATCCTGCATTGGTCAGGAGCATCATCCTGATTTCTGTCAGTGGTCCAGCAGCACCGACTCCGGATGCTCAGGCAGCACTCCGTGCCGCTCTCAATCCAAAAACCAATGATCAAGATGGATTGAATGCGATGGCATCTTTTGTTGGCCACCTCGATGACGGACCTGATACATGGGCCGCCATCAAAGCCTCACAAGCACCTGAGGCTGGAAATATCCAAAGTGAAGCCCTCAAGACCACAGATGCTGCAGCTTGGGAAATAACCAAAGGCGTAGTACCAATACTAATCCTACAAGGCTCTGTAGACAGGATCACTCCTCCTTCAAATGGTAAAAGCCTGCAAAAGACCATGGGCGATAACCGTGTGTCCGTTGTTACACTACCAGGTGCAGGACACATGCTGGTCATGAACAGAGCACAGGAAACTGCGGATGCGATGATTACTTTTTTAAAGAAGGTGGAATCGCGCCAATAAGCATATAGATTATACCGAAAGGGAATGCAGATCATGTTTGCATTCCCTTTTATTTTTATCCCACATGCTAGTGACTTGAGTTGACCTCCTAGCGTCCAACTCAGGCTGCCCATCACTCCATTTTCTCGATTACCTTTGCGCCCTGATGATCTTCGACTCCCTTGAGCTCTTTATAAGCGTACTTGCCATCAGCATCCTGCATGCTATTTTGCCCAATCATTGGCTACCCGTCGTAGCGATGTCCCGTACGCTTGGATGGGATGGCCGCAAAACGGCCGGCATCACCATGCTTGCTGCATTGGCTCATTCCCTCAGCACCGTGATCATCGGAATACTACTGGCCCTTGGAGGAATGACACTGGATGGCATCCTACCCTATTTTAAATACATCGCTGCTGGTATACTGGTTAGTCTTGGGATCCTCTTTGTATGGCGTCACCAACACCATATGCATTTTCACCTACGTGAATTCAAACTTACCCGGGAGTCGAATCTCAAAGCTATAATTGGTTCCCTCCTCCTGGCTATGTTTCTGTCCCCATGCCTTGAAGTCGGGGCACTTTTTCTTGTGGCCGGTACGGAAGGGATGATGTTAACCCTGATCATTGCTGCTATTTATACGATCACTTCGGCTGTGGGAATGACCTTGTTTGCCTGGCTGGCTTTACATGGGTTGAAAAAAATGGACTGGCACAAACTGGAACACAATTCAGGATTGATCTCAGGCATTATACTCATCTTGACAGGACTGATGTTTATATTCTCACACTAAGAGATACCATATTCTTGAGCTGATCGTTCAATAAACTATTTCTATTTGGTTCGCATCAAACCTGCATATGAATCTACGACTGCCTTTTCTTTTACTCCTTTTGTTGATCATTACCTTGACCTCATTCCAATGTCCACGGAAAATGGAGAAAATAAATATGGCCAAAATTGAATTCGATTTCTCAGCTATTGATGAGAATGGATTGCGAAATAGTGAAGTAGCTGTGGATTATGAATTTTGCATTCCCGCCAGCGAAGAATTATTGACACAAGTCATGAACATAGATCCGGCAGTTCGTGTGATGAAGACCTCTAAAGGCCGCATAGGCTGTAACAAGCAGCAATGGCTTTGTATCAATTCGACACACTCGAGAGATTGGAAAAACAAACTCCGTGCTATCGCCCAACTGGATTATGTGGAACGAATCCTGCAGACGCATTATGAGTGATCGGTGATGTCGATTCTAGTTTATAGCTTATAGCTTATATTAAAGTTGAAACGACAAAATTTTGTATTTTGTTAATATGAAATCAATCCTCACACTTTCTTTTTTCCTTAAAGTCATTGTATCTGCGATACTGCTTCAGACACTTTACTTTAAATTTACCGGCGCAGCTGAAAGTGTTTACATATTTGAGACCGTCGGCATGGAGCCCTGCCGCATCGGATCCGGCATCGTAGAGTTGATCGCTGTCGTGTTATTACTGATCCGACGCACAGCCTGGCTAGGCGCGGCTCTTGCTATCGGCACAGTGAGTGGAGCTATATTCTTCCACCTGACCACTCTTGGCATTGAGGTACTGGGAGACGGTGGTTTATTGTTTATACTTGCTATTGTGGTTTTCCTTTTCAGTGTACTCATTTTAATCAAGGAACGGAAGAACATTCCCATTATCGGAAAAAAAATTTAACCTGCGGATTCCCCCCCCGGCTTGAAAGCCGAGGCAATTCAATTTTGAAAAAAGGAACATGATAATTTAAAACTGATTCCTCTCTCCCCGGCTTGAAAGCCGGGACAATTCAATTTTGAAAAAAGGAACATGCTAATTTACAACTGATTCCTTTCTCCCTGGCTTGAAAACCGGGGCAATT
>JBBRDL010000219.1:0-3206 GCA_038203965.1 Chitinophagales bacterium
TTGAAAAACTCCTCATTATCTAGGAAATATACCTGTAAGCGCGCCCCGGGTAAGGAAGCTACCTTGATAATCAATGGGTAATCATCATCATCGATGATAATATTCATCCCAGACAATCGCACGACCTCATGCAACCTGTGCCTGCGCTCGTTGATGCTGCCAAAGCGAGGCATTAACACCCTGATCTCCATACCGTTGTCCTGCGTGTACAGCGGTAGTTTCTTTAAAAGTTCTGAAATTTCTGAAAGATCAGTATAAGGTGCCATTTCCTGGGTCAGGAAAAGCACGCGTTTCTTAATGCTCATTATTGCGATATCCTAAGGTCATCAAATAGTATGTACCTGAAAGAGCCCTTTCGGCTCAAAGGGCAGCAAAGATAACTATTAATTAGCGAAAACAATTGGAGGATCCAATATTAACCTCCTGAAAATCAACCCACTTTGCAAGAAGGAGGCAACAAGCGAGAATACGTATATATAAGATGTTAAATGTCAATTGATTAAAATGAGAAGTGGGATTTAAAACCCAGCAATTCTTCCTCGATGGTTGACCTTGAAGGCGGTACCTGTTCATATATGCGGCAAGGCAAGGCGGTGATCATGTCTTTCATCCGGATATTGAAGTTGGCATGGATGATGTCCAGACCGGGATATAAGGCTTGAACCTTTCCGGCAATTTCATTTATGGACAGATTGTGCTCGACCACATTGTATATGCCAGGTATCACACTTCCATCAACAGCCTTGGTAGTTGTATATGCCAGTTTGTCTACGTGGATAAAACTCCTGTGTTGGTCACCATTTCCATTGATGGTGATTTTGCCCAGGAAGTTAGCTTGGAAAAGAAAACGGTTTACGACCGCGTCTATCCTGTAGGCAGGATTGTACCCATAGACATTCCCTGACCGGAGTATGATAACCTCACGATCCCGATTTAAAACACTGATTTGTTTTTCACCATCCCATTTGGACCGTCCGTAAAAGGAATGTGGGTTTGGAATTACATTTTCATCGACAGGGGTAGGATGATCGCCATAAATGGAGATACTGCTCATGTAGATGACCTTTGAAACGGATGATTTCTCTATGGCATAGGCCAGTTGCGCAGTACCCCAGTGATTGACCTGGTCAAAGGAATGGGCATCCGCATCTGCGAAAGGGGTGGTAACTCTTGCAGCCAGATGTACTACGCAATCAATTCCTTCAAGTGCTTTCTGCAACGATCGACCATCAAGTATATCACCCTGGATGAGTCTGACAGGCTTGTGATTGAATTTGGCTTCTGTAAAAAAGCTGAAATTCCTTCTCGACAGGTTGTCAAAGATGGTGATAGAATGTACGTTGCTGACATCTTCCAGCAGTTGCTTGACAACACTGTATCCGATGTATCCGGCACCGCCGGTGATGAGTATTTTCATTTGTGAGAGGTGTAAGATGGTGAGACAGTGAGAAGTAAGAGAGTAAGAGAGTAAGAGAGTAAGAAAGTGAGAAGTAAGAGAGTAAGAGAGTAAGACAGAGATAAGGAGAGAATAGTGAGGAGTTAACGAATCATGCGTCTGATATCTGCGTGTCTGGCCTCCCGCTGCCCGCACGGGGCGGGATCCTTGTACTGAGCGGAGCCGAAGTATTCGCTCAGTTACGATCTGTCGTCTTCATTGTAATTCCTTCGCCTCTGCCTTCGCCTCAGCCTTGACAAACTCCGTTTGTATCCCGCACTCTTCCTTGGATTGTCCTGCCCATCGGCCGGAGCGGTCTTCCTGCGTCTGTTGTAATGAACGGGTGCATGGCATACAACCGATGCTGAGATATCCTTGAGCTTCAAGCGGGTGCTCGGGAAGATTGTATTCTTTTCGATATTCCCAGATCATCTTTGAGGTCCAGTCAAGCATGGGGTGATACCGCATCTTTCCATCGGCTAATGGTTCTTCTTCCTGTAGTGTTGACCTGAATTTCGTTTGGTCCCTGCGGACGCCATTGATCCACACATCATGTTGGGCGAGGAGGGGTTCCATGGGAAGTACTTTGTTGAGATAACAACAATGATCCGGATTGTTGACAAAGAAAAATTTGCCTTGTTCATCCCGCTGTCCTGATTTTGAAACAGGGGACACAACATCGATGATATTCAATCCCATCAGATCAGCGATCTCATGACGAAAGGCCATCGTCTCCGGAAAGTGAAAGCCTGTGTTAAGGAAATACACAGGAGTATCCGGTGCGAAGCGGCTGATGATATGCAGCAGCGGAAGGCTGTGTGATTGAAACGAAGAACTGACGAACATGGAAAGACCTCTTTCCCTGTAATGCGAGAACTTCTGTTCAATGTGTTTAGTTAAATTTTTTATATTCAATTCACTCATTTGACTGCAAAATTAGGGTTTTTGGTATGAGTTAGTGATACAAGCCATTAAGAATAGAAAATCCAGGTCTTAAAGGCCGTAATATCCCCAGCATTGGGAGATAGCCCAATGCTAAGAGGAAGAATCAGTTCTCGAGGCCTGAAAGACCGTAATCCAATGGTTCAGATAAACATCATCTTATGGCCCATTTTCCCTTCTGTGACGTTTACACCCACATCAATCATTCTCAAACTCCAACACAATCGAATTCATACAAAACCGCTTGTATGTCGGCGGTGGTCCGTCGTCAAAAATATGGCCGAGATGCGAAGCACACCTCCCACAATTGACTTCGACGCGTTCCATATTGTAAGTCAGATCTTCATGATAGGAGACAGCAGTGGCTCGTATAGGTTCAAAAAAACTAGGCCAGCCGCATTCGCTTGCAAACTTTCCATCTGATTTGAACAATGCATTTCCGCACACTGCGCAGTAATAGGTTCCGATGCCCGTATGATCCCAGTATTTTCCGGTAAATGCACGTTCAGTTCCCTGCTCACGAGCCACATGATAAACGTCATCAGGCAGGATTTTCTTCCATTCCATGTCAGAGACATTCAGGATGGTTGTATCTGTGCGGGAGTAATAGGGGTTTTCTTTTTTGGCAGTTTCAGATACTACTTGTTGGTTTGCCGGATTTGACGATGGAGTGCAGGAAATGAAATTTAAAAGTATAATGAAATGGGTCAGTGCGGCTACTAAAGTGGTCATAATCGATTAGTGTATTTATTCAAGGAACACTTTGATCAAGCCAAAGGTTGCTTTAATTTTTAAGCAGTTCCTTTTGAATAGCTTCCTGAACGAATTG
>JBBRDL010000220.1:0-2925 GCA_038203965.1 Chitinophagales bacterium
CCATATAGAAAAAATAGAACGTCACATCGAAAAAAATACCCCATCTAATTTTCAGACCGGGGCGCATTCTGCCTCTTCTGCCCTTCCCGCCTCTTCCGCCTCTTCCGCCTCTTCCGCCTCTTCTGCCCCTTCCACCCCTTCCGCCCCTTCCGCCTCCACTCCTATTATTTTTCATGATCCCACCTTCATTCCATCCCAACAGCCTAATTTTGGGCCATCATCAACTTCCCTGATTAAATGGACGCTAAAATCAAATATCTCCTCCACCTAGCCGACAACCCCCTCATCCTCGGCCAGCGCCTCGGCGAATGGTGCGGACACGGCCCGGTACTCGAACAGGATATCGCATTGACCAATATTTCGCTTGACCTCATCGGCCAAGCCAGACTCTTATATCAATACATCGCCTCCCTTCCCGGACAGCAAACCAATGAGGATAAGCTTTCCATGTTGCGCTACGAGCATGAATACAATAATTTACTATTGGTAGAGCAAGCAAATAAAAACTTTGGCCACACCATCATGCGGCAGTTTCTCTACGATGCATTTAATTTGTTACAGTATGAAATGCTGACACAACATCAGGATACACAACTCAACGCCATCGCCGTAAAATCGCTGAAGGAGATAAAATACCATTATCGCTATAGCAGCGAATGGGTCATACGCCTCGGAGATGGCACCGAAGAAAGCAACACAAAAATGCAGGATGCTATCAACGAACTCTGGAGATATACCGGCGAGATGTTTAAGATGGCATCCTTTGAAACCGAACTCCGGAATGAAGGCTATGCGATTGATGTTGGAGCACTGGAAGCAGAATGGCATCAACGAGTATCCGCTATAGCACAACAAGGAGGTCTGAAACTTCCGGAGGGTGAAGTGATGTTGTATGGTGGCAAAGAAGGAAAGCACACGGAACAAATGGGCTATATCCTCACGGAATTGCAATACATGCAACGCACGTATCCACAGATGACCTGGTAGTATTTTTTCATCAATGTTTTTAATTGGTAGTCTACAACACACATATCATCCGCAGACAGATCGCAGACCTACTGCACGAAGTAGCTGATCCAGAAATCCCTGTTGTATCTATTGTGGATCTCGGCATGGTCCTTGACATCCGTCCTGAAAACGGACACTGGAGAATAGATCTGGCGCCCACATATTCCGGTTGCCCCGCCATCGATGTCATTCCTTTTCTGGTCAAAGCTAGATTAGAAGAAGCAGGTCTTACCGATACACATATCGAAATGGAAATCTCACCTCCCTGGTCCACTGATTGGATCAGTGAAGAAGGAAATGAAAAGCTACACACCTATGGTATCGCCCCACCGAATGGAAAAACAGGAGATAACGAATATGAAGGTAAACCACGAAGCTGCCCACAGTGCGGATCAAAGGAGACTGAAATGATCAGCAGGTATGGAGCTACGCCATGTAAAGCATCTTACAAATGTTTGAGTTGTCTGGAGCCGTTTGAGTATTTTAAATGTTTTTAAGCAAAATATTTTTTATTGCCCTAAGGATTTCCGTTTAATATGTAGATACTCACTATATACGGGGTCAATGATTACATCTCGAACATGTACCAGGAGATGTAAAATTTTATAAAAATATTTTTTTTTGGATGCTAGAAACTTCGTTTTTTTTAGTTTAGCGCTGCCGACAGTTTTTTCTTATCAGCCGTGATTAGAAGTTTCATGCTGCCCTTTATATTTATTTTCTCCTCGTGAATTATTATGAGGATAAGAATTGACTGTTGTTTTTAGAAGTAGTTGAGGTTAAATGCCTCATTAAGTGATTATCGCCTGACCCAATCGAGCTTTTTTTATTGAATCAAACCATTCGATGGTATGCATGCTCCATGCATTATTTTTCAGCAAATGAAAAAGACCGTCTTACTCATTTATTTTATTTTCTTTTATCTGCCATCTCTTTTATGGTGTCTAATAAAGATTCTTGCGGAATTTGGATTCAGCTTTCTTCCTTTTACCATTTCGACGGCCAATACGTCGAATCCTTCACATAAGCTGGATTATTTGGTTGGCATTTCGGTGCAGATACCAATACATGAAAACCTGGAATTTAGCTCTCGAATCTCATTTGCTGACAGAGAGAATATGCAGTGGAGAGATCTTTGCCTTTGTCCTGGATATTTAGGGGAAGAATTCAGACATGCCGATTTAAATTTTGACCTGTCAATTCTTTATTCCAAGAATAAATATTTTCATTTCGGTCTGGGGCCTTCTGCTATTATAAAATTTGTATAATTGGAAGTATGGAATGAAATCTACGAAGATCAAAATAAATTATACTACAACAATAAATTTATATTTGCTCTAAACAGTAATTTAGCTTTTATGCTTAAAGGTGTAGGTTTCAAACTCACTTATATTAGAATTCTTTTAAATTTGAATAGTGGCTTTACCCCATATGGTCAAAACAGATTTGACATGACTATTTCATATAACTTGTTTGAAAAATCTTAGGTTCTTTGGGGTGTAATATGCAGTTATCATTCAAGACAGAAAAGGCTGTGAAACTATCCATTCGGACTTTCTTGAGAGGTATAGGAAAGAGATCAGATCCAAACGTGGTGACATCAGAGCCACCACGATGATGATCCATGACATGCATAGCCCCGAGATGATGTCACACACAGCGGCACCAGTGCCCGTAGTCCTGCATGTGCCTTCATGGCCATCGGGTATGTACCTGATTATGATCAGCGAGGAGGATGGGAAGGTGTATCAGTTTAAGGTGATGAAGATTTGATGGAGTACCTTTGCCCCCCATGCAAATCATCAAACTTCATAAAGGCCGGGAGCAATCCGTCTTACGTCGTCATCCCTGGATCTTTTCACGAGCGATACTTTCCGGAACAGAGGGTCTGGCGGATGGTGAAACAGTCGTAGTACA
>JBBRDL010000221.1:0-2906 GCA_038203965.1 Chitinophagales bacterium
AATCGAGTTTTCCGAAGCGATAGCCAAGATTAATCCCGAAGGAACGAACCGGCCTGATGGTGGTATTATTCTGATAAAAGTAATCGCCGGACAATTCCCTCTTCCATGTTTGGTTTTCACGAAAGGGTTGTGAAATACTAAAGCCAACCACAAGCCTCTTTTTGAAAAATTCCTGCTTGATCGCAAAGGATGACATCACCCAGTTAGGTATGGTTCCTTGTACTGTATTCGTGGGTGATCTGAAAAAGGAAAAACCTTCCATTTTCAACGTTTCTGTCAGACTCCAGGTGATGGTGAGCCGGCCATTATAATCAAAGCCGGTATTGGTGAGATTTTCCCCATCAAATATTCCTTCTACACTAAAGTAATTTACATCAAACCCACCACGAAGAGAAATCTTTTCGCCGATATTGACAGATCCAAAGGCGTTTAAACCAACTGCGTATCGAACACCAAAATTCTCATACGTCGTTTCTGATACACCTTCATCTGTTATTTTGAGCAGACTTTCAATCAGGTCATCTGTTCGTCTTCCGAATACGGTCAGATTGACCATGCTTCCTTTGATAAAGAGATTTGTTCCTGCTTCTATCTGTTGCACCAGTTCCGGCCCAAGTGTTGGATTACCGTAGGAAATATCCCTGGCATCATTGTATTCAATATAGGGATTGATATTCCGCTGGTTTGGCCGCTGTATCCGTTGATTATAACTTATCTTGATCAGGTTGAACTCTCCGGTTTTCCTTGATAAAGTTACATTAGGGAGGAGGCTGGTGTAGGTATTTGCAAATGGACTGACAAATTCTTCAAATTCACCCTTCAAGTCTGTCATCTCCATTCTAAGACCTGCAATTAATGTTGTTTTAGCATCCAGGTTTATGGTTGAGTTGACATAGCCGGCATACACATTCTGATCATAAAAAAAGATGTCCGTTCGGGTAGGATCAACAACCCAATCATTGATATTCGGATTGTGTTGGAAGTAGCTGAAATCACTTTCAATATGACGTAAGGTTACTTTTATACCTGTCTCGAGCTTTACATTTTCGCTCATTGGATGGATATAGTCGGTCTGCATGGTAAATTCAAGATTGTCTCCCGCATCGTTATTATCATCAAGCTCTTCCGGCTCAGTTTGTGGGACAGCATAGATAACATTGTATTGAGACGTTGCTATGTCGTTGTCTTTGTCAAGTTCAAAGGCTACTGACCATTCCTGGTCCTTTTTTGTAAACGTCTTGCGGTAACTTCCTTCCCAATCCAATCCACCCCGTTTTGAATAACCGGTAGTGGTCCTGCGATAGACCTCTTCTAAATCGTTATTGAATGAATAGCTGGAAAATACATCATTTTCATTGTCGACATTATGGCCTCTATAACTTAAGGAAGTATTTAAGGTGTTAAAATCATTGATATTGAATTCCATTCCGGCATTAATCCTGAAACCAAGACGAGATGAAGTATTGAACCCATCCTGGGTCAGCAAACTTGGTATGGCGCTGCCAAACTCTTCCCGTCGGAACGTGGTCGTCCCTTCCTGTGGCCAAGTGTAATGACCACCACCTGAGAGATTAAATCCCATCCGGCCTTTGCCGTAATTGAGATTCATATTACCCCTGTTGGATCTTGTGCCCGTAGTCAGATCTACAGAGCCGGCCATACCCTCGATATTTTTCTTTTTGGTAATAATATTAATGATACCAGCCGTTCCTTCCCCATCATACCTGGCGGAAGGTGCTGTGATCACTTCCACTGCTTTGATCTGGTCAGAAGGCATCATTTTGAGGGCATCTGCAACATTTGCATTAAAGATACCTGAGGGTCTTCCATTGATTAGAATCCGGACATTTTCTGAGCCGCGCATGGATACATTTCCATCGAAGTCAACAGCCAAAAGAGGCACATTCCTAAGTACATCTGCGGCATCACCTCCTCTGGAATTCAAATCCTTTTCAGCATTATAAACGATCTTATCAGGCCTGGCTTCAATAATAGCAGCCTCACCAACAATTCTGATCTCTTCAAGCAACCTGCTTGCCGGACTGATAATAATTCGACCTAGATCAAGATCAGGATTTGACGCTGTCAGTTGTAGGTTGGGTACCTCTTTAGTAGCATATCCAATGTAAACGATCTGAAGATTATAGGTTCCTGAAGGGCAGTCCTCAATCCTAAATATGCCATTTTCATCGGCTATTCCCCCATTTACAATGTTACCTGATGCTTTTTTCAAGAGGCCTACTGAAGCGAAGGGGATACCCTTATTTGAAATACTGTCAACGATCATCCCGGTGATGGTACCTGAGAGGAGTCGGGGTGGTTTAACCTGCATACCCGGATCCTGAGAGAAAGCAGAGAAAGAAAGAACAGTAAAGAATAAAATCAGGATTCGGTACATCCACACAAAAATAATAGGCCAGCCAGTAAATACAGCTAAGTAAAGAAATTGTTCAGTTCCGTATTAAAAACTTTCATAATAAAATAATATTGTTAAATTTCGGTAATCAAAACAAAATCAAATAGCTATGAAGCACTTTGGACTCCTTTTTTTATTCCTGTTCTTGCTACTACTAGCACCGGCCAGGACCGTGGCACAGCTACCGGACGGCGCTACTGCACCGGACTGGACCCATACCGATATTTTCGGGAATAGTCACAATCTATATGACCTTTTAGATGAAGGTAAAATGGTAGTTATTGAATTTTCCGCCACATGGTGCGGTCCTTGCTGGAATTACATGCTGACGGGTGCACTGGAGGATTTTTGGGAAGAGCATGGTCCAAATGGAACTGATCAGGCACAAGTATTCTACTTTGAGGCGGATTTTAGTACTGATCTGGATGATTTATACGGCCTTACAAGTGAATCTCAGGGTAACTGGGTTGCAGTGACCCCATTTCCTATC
>JBBRDL010000222.1:0-2896 GCA_038203965.1 Chitinophagales bacterium
TTCTCCAGGGTAGTCTTCACGCCCTGCTTGGCCCCTTCCTTCACAATGCTGATCTTTTCTGCATTCGTGTACTTCTTTTTCATGCTCATAATTACAAATTTTTTATTGTAATTATGTCCGGGTATTTAGGGGGCTAAAACACCATCCTTCTTTTTATTACGCTGACGATGTTCATAGCTTGTAAGCAGTCCGAGACATCACCTGATATGACTGTTCAACCGAGCAATTTTGACCAGTCCGCTGAAACAGATCTAATTATCAGCATCATTGAAAATGAAACCTCGTGCTTTTACCATCGCGATTATGAATGTTGGAAAGCCCACTTTGCTCAAGTGGATTATGCATTCCAGGGATGGAACAATGCGGATGGTACCTTTTCGGCAGAAGTAGGATGGGGTGCCATTGATGGCAATGCCGGAAAGTATATCAAAGACAATCCGGTTCCTCCCGGTGGGAGCAGTCATCCTAAGGTGGAAAGAAGAAATATGCAGATAAAATTTTTCAATAACACCCTGGCTTATCTTTCGTGGGACCAATATAATATCAACCCTGAAATGACCAAATATACCCATAGCAAGGACACCCGTATCATGGAGAAAATCAAAGGTGTCTGGAGGATTGTCAATGTCACTTCGTACTGGGATTATGTGAACCTCATCCCGATAGATAGTCTTAGGTAACCCGGGACAGCCGGGTCAATAAAAAGATTACGAAATGGAGCGTTCAGCAGAAGATGAAGTTTGAATTTGATAAGCAACAAATGCTGATGTTTCTCATATATTCAATTATCGAATCTGTAAATCATCTGTGCTCTGATCTCAGAACGGACATTGCCCTGTATTTCATCATTGCCACTGCCAATCGATGTTTCATTCAGTAGGCGTGTCTGGGCATATTTGATTTCAGCGGTAAGATTGCGAATACCCTTATAGCGCACGTTGATGTAAAACCTCGAACCACGATCACTAAAGGCAGGAATAGTGTAGTAGTAGATGAGATCATTTTCATAAGTATATACCCGGGTATCATAATCATCTGTATCAAAAAGGTTGACTCTCGCACTAAAGGTCCAGGGGGATGCTATAGGGCTATACACAACGTCCTGATACACTAGGAAACCCTTTTGATCTTCACCGGGGATATTGTAATACGTCCATTCCATTCTGGTACGCAATTGAATGCCTCTCGATAGCATATTATTCATGTGCAGTCTTGCGGATGTCCGACGCTGTTCAACTACTTGTGCTATAGCATCACCGGTGGGTCTTGAGTTGATGCCTGTACGCTTGCTTCTGAACTGGCCATATATTTCAAGTCGTCTTTTAACGGTATAGGTGACCCTTGCAAAATATTCCTGACCATCCGTCGGGCTATCAATGTTAAACCTGAGCCAGGGGTGACGCCAGATGTCCTGGTAAAGTTGGATTTTCCATTTTACAGAAGGAGTTATTTCAAGGCCTGTATACAATCCGGTTTCATTATTGGCGAGCGATCCCTCCCCAAATGCATTTGGGGACAATGCCTGGTAATCTCTTGCATAGGATCTGAAGAGTACAGCTGCGGTAATATGTCTGTCGAGTCCTGCCAGGATTCCGTTAAGTGTAGAAATACCTCCATTGTCACTCATGGCCGTTTCTCCAAAAAAGTGAAGCCCGCCAAGCCATAATCCATAATCAAGACTTGCATTCGTCAGATTGTCACCATTGAAATAGTATTGATTGTACAGATCAGGTGATCTGTTGAGCGGCGCACTCAATCGCGAATGCAGTGCGTTGAGGGCAAGGTGGCCTCTCCTGTTGGTAAAAGAAATGCTCATTCCACCCTGCATCAGATCAATAGCATCTTCATCAGCAATCTCTGCATCGGTGCGGTGCAGGTTGGAGGTCTGCAAGCTTGTAATGTCTTCCTGGATATTTTCGATTTCGCCATCGACATACACGGTATCCATGAGTAAATTTCCATCCCGTTTATGATAACTTCCAAGCACTGTTACGGTCAGGTGATCGGCAGGTCTTAAGGTGACTGCAGCACCACGAAGGAAGTTGTTTTCCTCCACGGAGGTATATGGCCGGAGAGGATTGCCTGATCGCTTGACTGCCGTAACAAAACTGCTTTTTCCTGCACCAAATCCGGAATGCATGATCAGCCCCTGTCCGAAATTGGCGTTGTAGTCGCCAATCATGACCGCAGATAGCCATGGCTTGTATTGCTGAAGGGCGAGATGATAGGAGTAAAAATCAAATCCATTTGGGTTTGATCCTTTGAAAAAGGCTTCTCCTGCATCTTTTTCTGCCGTGATGCCATAAGTCAGTGTATTGGCATTGCGATGCCTATAGCGGAGGTATAGTTTGTCGGGATTTCCTTCATACGCTGGATTTTCACCTTCATATCCATCCGAAGGCTGTATAGTCCTTCCACCCCTGAGGTATATTTCATTCTGGCCGTGAAGCAACATCTGACCCAAGGGAATAGTCTGCGTCATGATATCCCTCCCTTCAACCCTTGCTATGACGCGAAGAATCTGGATAGTCTCCACATCAAATCCATTTATGGATTGCAGTTCAAGTAGATCGAGCAATGGCCCGTTTTGACGGATGTGATCCTGAAGCCCTCGATAGGCGTTCTCGGAGATGATTTTCCATTGAATGAGAACAGCAACATCCGTTGAATTGATATCAAGAGGGGAGCGCCTCCAGTTTTCAAGCTGCTCACCGATTTCAGTATAATCAAATTCCTCACCGGCATCCTGATTTTCGGATATGACTTCGATAAACTGCTGCAGGTATTCCTGTATGATCTGAGCGTTAAGTGGTGCGGCAAACCCAAGGAACACAATCATTCCAATACAAATGGTTGGGGCTCGGTCAAGGATAGACATGCTCGACGAAGATAAGGG
>JBBRDL010000223.1:0-2602 GCA_038203965.1 Chitinophagales bacterium
CCTATTACCGATGTGCATAACAACCAACGGGATGGGATCACACGACATGCGATCAACAGAGGCAAGGTGAGTTACGAACCTAATACCCTTGCAGCAGGTTGCCCTTTTCAGGTCATGGTGAAAGATGGAGGATTTGCTTCCCATAATCAAAGGGTTGATGGTCAGAAAATACGAAATAGAAGTAAAAGTTTTGTTGATCACTATTCTCAGGCTAAATTATTCTATAACAGTCAGACACTTTATGAGCAGAAGCATATCATTAACGCCTTAACCTTTGAACTATCTAAAGTCCAGACAATAGCGATCAGGGAGAGGGTCATAAGTTTGTTATCTTCTATCAACAAGGATCTTGCTAAAAAAGTGGGTGATAACCTTGGCATTAAAGTGACCAAGCTCAAAAGCCTTGTCAACCAAAGTGTTCCTGCGGATGCGAATCCAAATGACTATCAAAGCCAAGAATTTGAAATGACTTTAAAAAAGTCACCACAGTTGAGTATGGCCGACACCATAAAAGATACAATAAAGACGAGGCAAATTGCTTTTCTAATTGCCACTGGTGTTGATGCGAAAGCAGTAAATAACTTATCAAAGAAATTAAAAGCGGGAGGAGCTGTTGTGCATCTCATTGCAAGCAGTATGGCACCGGTCGTTGCGGACGACAAATCGATACTTGTGCCAGGTCATTCCCTGCTAAGTACCGGTAGCGTTTGTTTCGATGCAGTGTACATAGCACCGGGGAAAAAATCTATAGATTCACTGAAGAAAGAAGCAGCAGCCATACTCTTTGTAAATGAAGCTTACAAACATTGCAAGACTATTGGCTTTGGGGCTCAGGCTGAATCTTTCCAGGAAGCCACTAATATAAATATGGAATTAGAAAAGGATCACGCTGTGCTTTTCGAATCAAATGCAGGCTTTGCAAAGGATTTTATCATGTCCGTGGCTAATCATCGTATTTGGGATCTAGAAGAAAGTAGAAACAATCCTGCATAGGAATACCTAACTGATATCCAACTAACCAGGCACTACAAGCTTCATTCTATCCATGAAGGACAGTATGTTTGAAATAAGCTATGTGTAAAAGCAAATATTGTTTTAAAATACTGCATGATGGAGAAACAATTTCAAGTGTTTGATTGGCAAAGAAACTTTATTGGAAACGCGCCAATATTATTTCTGGCAAAAATTATCCTGCGGACATTTAGGATAAAAAATATCACTTTTGTTGCCTGATTAGTTTTTCAAGTGCTTTGATATGTTTTTTAAAGGCTTCTTTCCCGCTTTTGGTGATGGCATACTGTGTGTTTGGTTTCCGCCCGATAAACGATTTGGCAATACTGATGTATTCCACTTTCTCAAGGCTTTTGAGATGGGACGCCAGATTACCGTCAGTGATCTGCAGAAGGTCTTTCAGAGAGTTAAAATCGTAGCTTTCGTTGGCCGCCAGGACACTCATGATCCGGAGCCTGATACTGTTTTCAAAAGCCTTATCGAAATGATGTAGCGTACCTTTCACCTTTCGTATTTGAAATACATGATACTACCATAAAGGATATGCAGCAGGCCAAAACCTATTGCCCAGAAGATCAGCCCATATTCCGTTAAGAACAGCGCACCTAACCCCAACAAGATCTCGCACATGCCCAGCCATTTTACTTCATTAAAAGTGAACTGGCTTCCAGCGACCAACGCCAGTCCGTAAAAAATGAGGCAGGCTGACGCGATGATAGCATACTCCCCTTTAAGCAACAGAACACTTATAAACAGTCCGCCTGTAATCATCGGCACAGCAACAGCTGCAAGCATACGTCTGCTGACCGGATTCCAGATGTGTTCATTCCTGCTTTTGACCTTTCGCAAAGTAAGCCAGTAACTGGTCACGATTGACAATACGAACACGATGAGGGCGATGATGACCAATGGCCACAAAACCTGAGATTCATTAACATACGGTAAATCGTGGTATATAGCACGTTGGTAGTCGATAAGTCTGAAAGCAAATCTGACCCCTGCCAGTGCATATAATCCTGCCAGAATCCCTGATAAACCACTCAGTGAAATAAATTTCGAAGAGCGCTCCATCAGCTCCCTGATGGAACTTAATTCGGCATAAATATCCTTTTCTTTCATAAAATAAAAGTACTTTGTGATTCAAAGTTAAATCAAAATTTGATTTGACAAACCATTATCTGTTTTTTTAAATTGAAAAAACCAAATACCTTTTATGGAATTATTTGTGAAAGAAAACTCGGTGGTCAGAAAAATATGGGGTAAGAGTGACACCATCCTTTTTATTTTTGCGGGTGCTGCTGCTGAATTTGCACTGAATAAGGCTGTAGATTGGCTTTACTTTACAGGCAAGCTACCCTCAGATCCATTGGGTCGGTTGTTTTCTACAGTAAGCTATGCAAGGAAGATAGTTTTTTCGTCTACGGAAGAAGCCAACAAAGCATTAGACTCTCTTCGACAAATACATGGTGCCGTCGAACAAAACCGGGGTACCACCATTCCTGACTGGGCATACCGTGATGTCTTGTTTATGCTGATCCACTACTCTATAGCCTCTTACGAGTTGCTCGAAAAAAAATTGAGCGATCAAGAA
>JBBRDL010000224.1:0-2487 GCA_038203965.1 Chitinophagales bacterium
GGAAAGGTAGACATGATTTTTACACCAGGAGCCGCAATGCCGTAGGAGAGATCATTCACGGTGTTAGAGAAAGGTGCTTTACGCAGATCTGTTCCAAGAGCCGAAACGGCTATAATTCCTTTTGCATTTGCCGGAGAATATCCTTTCGCATTCAGATTACTGTTGCCGGCAGCGGCAATCACAATAGCACCTTTGGCATTAGCATATTTTATTGCTTCTTCATATGCCTTTTGACGGCTGTCTGAAGAAATACTACCCAGTGATAAACTGATGACATCTGCTCCTATGTCTGCAGCTTTGATGATTCCCTGGATAATCGTCTGTTGGTTTCCGACACCCATTGCATTCATGACTTTGACGCTTGTCACCAAAACATATGACGCATCAGGCACTAAAGAAGCGATTCCTATTCCATTATTTGAAACGCCTGCTGCTATACCTGCGCAATGTGTGCCGTGACCAAGAGGATCTGTATCATTGGAAGCCCCGGTTGATTGAAACTGTGTGCTCAGATCTTCATGCTGTGCATCCACCCCGGAATCAATGATGGCAATCAATACTTTTTTCTGAGGCTTAACACCTGATGATTGCAACAATTCAAAAAAGCGATCCCCCTGGATAGCCTCCCAGCCCCACTGATTGCTGACCATCGGATCATTGACATGCTTTGCGGACACACCTGGGGTTGAAAAAACTTCAGATCTGAGTTCAAGTTGCACGACTTCATTATATTCAATATAAGCTGTTTCGCTCAACCGCTTCAGTTCCCGGATTATTTCCTTTGTCTGGCTTTCTGATTGATCCGGTATTCCTATAGCCAGAAATTCATCAAGACGACTGACTGAAGGATCTGAAAGTTGAAAAGCCGGCTCCACAATCAATCCGTATTTTTCGATCAATCGTTTATATGTTTTCGGAATGTCCCCATTTTCTGTTTCCACCAATAGTTCAAATTCATCATATGTCTGGGTTGCGGATTTGTTCACTTCCGGGAAAGTGCTGTATAACATATTGAAACCCACAAATTGCACCAGGGCATAAAGGCCTATTCCTGCAAGGAGGACGACTATCGCATTGGTTTTTAAATAATTAAAAACCTGCGAAATTAATCCAAGGATGACCAAATCTCTACAGAGAATCAGTAGTTTATACGAAAGGGATGCTTCCGTAAAGGCCAATGAAAAAAGGTAAACTAAAAAGGATATCAGGAAAAGAGAACTCATTTTCCGGCTGATCGAGCGGTTTTCTTTGAAGTAAAACCAAAGCACCAACCCTGTGAGGGATAGCAGATAACTGATTGGATACAGGAGATTCAACATAACGGGTTAACAATTCTAAACCCAATTTAGTGCTTTGCCTCAAATCTTCGCAACAACGTTAGACAAACGGTTAGTTACGCCCGTTTAACAGTTGTTAAGGAATCGCTTACTTTTGCGCTCCCCTGTAACCATAACCTAGATTTTTGGTTACTACATTTGACAATAAACTTAAAAAGTAATAAGCTCATGAGCGAGAAAATACACTGCCTCATCATTGGCAGCGGTCCGGCGGGATATACCGCGGCAATTTATGCAGCAAGGGCCGGGCTCAAACCTGTTATATACACAGGTGTGGAACCTGGCGGTCAACTGATGATCACCACAGAAGTGGAAAACTATCCTGGTTACCCCAAAGGCATTCAAGGCCCACAAATGATGGATGAATTCAGGGAGCAGGCAGAGCGTTTTGGCACGGATGTCAGATATGCTTTGATCGACAAAGTTGACTTTTCCGGACCAGTGCACAAAGTGTGGACAGATAGCGGAGATGAAATACATGCTGATGCTGTCATTATTTCAACGGGTGCAAGCGCGAAATGGCTTGGCCTGGAATCAGAAAAACGACTCACCAATAAAGGCGTTTCGGCTTGTGCTGTATGTGATGGCTTTTTCTTCCGCCATATGGATGTAGCGGTAGTAGGCGCCGGTGACACCGCAGCTGAAGAAGCAATGTATCTGAGCAAACTTTGTCCAAATGTTCACCTGGTCGTGCGACGTGATGAGATGAGGGCCAGTAAAATCATGCAGGAACGGGTATTAAAAACATCCAATATCATTATCCACTGGAACTCAGTCACAGAAGAAATCCTTGGTGAAACAGAAGTTGAAGCCATGCGGATAAGAAATATCAAAACAAATGAGGTGAAAACCATCCCGATCAAAGGTTTTTTTGTTGCCATTGGTCATCAGCCCAATACTGGTATTTTTAAAGACTGGCTCGATATGGACGAATCTGGCTATCTCATCCCGATACCCGGAAGCACAAGGACGAAAATAGAGGGAGTATTTGTCTCTGGTGATGCTGCTGACAAGATCTATCGCCAGGCCGTCACCGCAGCAGGTACCGGTTGTATGGCAGCACTTGATGCCGAACGGTACCTAGCCGCCAAAGCCGTTGTCTAGCTTATTTTTGACCGAGCATTATTAATTGTATTTTTACAACGATAAT